>NZ_JAVRCL010000038.1:0-50467 GCF_034530775.1 Nostoc sp. DedSLP04
CTTGTTATGCCATTACATCGGCTTGTTATGCCATTACATCGACTTGTTATGCCATTGCATCGACTTGTTATGCCATTGCATCGGCTTGTTATGCCATTACATCGGCTTGTTATGCCATTGCATCGGCTTGTTATGCCATTGCATCGGCTTGTTATGCCATTACATCGGCTTGTTATGCCATTACATCGGCTTGTTATGCCATTGCATCGACTTGTTATACCATTGCATCGACTTGCAAGCCTTAATTAATGCATAGTAAAGTCTCTGCTTAGGGAACTCTAATAAATAAATTATTCAATCTTGTGGGGTGGGCAACATGAGCGCCCAATTCACAGGACGGGCAAGATGCCCATCCCACAAAAAATATTGTGATATTTTATTACTTGGAAGTCCCTTAATCCCATGAAAACTTTGGGACTGTCAAATTCTGACTTTAGTCGCCTCCAGCAACTTAACGCTGGCATAAATCGCATCAATATAAGGTGTAGGAATTTGAGTAAGTTTCCCCAATTCTGCCACCGCACCAACGATCGCATCTATCTCCGTAGCGCGTCCGGCTTCGATATCTTGTAGCATTGAGGTTTTATGGGCACCAACGTTTTCTGCGCCATTAATTCGCTGTTCTAAAGTGATACCAAACTTTATACCCAAGTTTTCGGCGATCGCTTGAGTTTCACTCATCATAAGCCGCGCTAGTTCGCGGGTGAGGGGATAGCGGCAAATATCCTCCAGAGTCGCACCAGTTAAAGCACTGATGGGATTAAACGCTACATTTCCCCACAATTTGATCCAAATTTCCGTGCGAATTTGATTGCGGATTGGGGCTTTGAATCCTGCCTGTTTTAAAGTTTGTGCCAATAATTGAATGCGTTCTGTTTTACTCCCATCGATTTCACCAAGAGTAAAGCGATCGCCTTCAATATGTTTAATTACACCTGGTTCAATTATCTCAGTTGCCGGGTAAACCACACAACCAATAGCGCGTTCAGCACCGATACTAGTTTCAATAATCCCATCTGGATCGACAGATTGAATTCGCGTACCTTCATATTCACCGCCATGCTGACGAAAGTACCACCAAGGAACGCCATTTTGGGCTGTCACCACCATCGTGTGAGCATCGTAGAGTGCAGGGAGAAAAGGTGCGATCGCAGATACACTGTGAGCCTTCACAGTTAAAATTACTACATCCTGTGTCCCTGCTGACTGAATATCACTCGTTGCCATCGGAGTAACAATTTGGCTGGAACCATCTGCCATAAGTAATTTCAGCCCATTTTTTTGAATTGCCTCCAAATGAGAACCACGAGCAATCAGCGTCACTGCTTCACCTGCTAGTGCCAGTTTTGCCCCTAAATATCCACCAATTGCACCCGCGCCAACAATACAGATTTTCATTTTCTCAAAAGAATATGAGTCGTGGAAGACAGTATCTAGTACAACACGGCGTAAATAAACATACCATTGAAAAGCTCTTTAGAGCTTATTCTATAAAACTTTTGACTTTTGACTTTTGACTTCCGCCTTGCGGTACTGTACTTCGTGGTTGAATTCATCTTGGTTAGACTCAATATTTTGAAAAAATGTCGATCTGACAAATCCCAAATTATGTAGTAAGGCAATAGAACGGCGATTTTCTACATCAACGTCAACGCGAAAATCAAGATTTTGGTATGTCTCAACTAAATAATTAATCATACACTTCACGGCTTCGAGCGCATAACCTTTTCCCCAGAAATTAGGGAAAAACACATATCCAAGCATTGCACTATTATCTATAGTAATTGTTGCTTGAACATATCCAACGTAGGATTTCTCTACAAGAGACCAGACAGCCCAGTTTAACCAAATCTCCGTTCCATCTGGTGATTGACGACGTGCCAAAACCATGTAGCGATCGCGAAGCGATTGAACGCTTTGTGGCGGCACATCTTCAATAAACTTGTATATACTTGCACTCTGTAATCCATCAAAAAGCAGTTCGGCATGATATGGTTCTAGTGGTTCTAAACAGAGTCGTTGAGAGTACATTTTCATTGGCGATCTAGACCGAATACCTTGGACTAACGCATCTTCAACATCAAGCTGTGATGCAACAGTACCCGATATTGATTAACCCTCAAGCAGCTACGCTTTGCATTGCTTCTAATAGGTCTTGATGAACAGATTTTGAGGCAGCTACGATCAATCCAGGCATACTATAGTTTTGACAAGTATGCAATGGCGGTAAAGTCGAACCGTCCACAGTAGTTACAATCCAGCCAGCCTCTTTTGCAATAAAAGCAAGTGCAGCACTATCAAGAAATTTGCCCGACTTGATGATTGCTCCACTCAAGTCACCACTGAGAATACCATTGAGATTTGGAATTTGAATATCACTAGAGTAATCAGTCGCTATATCGATTACTTGATATCGATTTTTTAGTAAGGGTGCGATCGCATTCATTCCCCATCCCAATAAAATAGCAGGTTTGGCAGATGTTATATCTAATGGGGCACAGGCTTCTAAATTCATGTCTAGCGTGCCTTTAAAAGCACCTTCACCTCGAAGGGCATAAAAATAAACGTTTTGGGCAGGAGAAATGGCAATTACTGCTTCAAAGTCATCCGCATTTAGAATACTGAGAATAATTTGGTAATTAGAATGTCCATCCATATAAAACTTCGTACCATCAATCGGGTCAAGTGTTACTAAGTAATCACCTTCTGAACCGAGTTCGATAGCGCGAAAATATTTGGTATTATTAGAACTTTCATATTCTTCACCATAAAAGCGAATATCTGGAAAAGTTCCTAGTAATACTACTTCTACTAGATTTTGAATAGCCACATCTGCATCAGTAAGTGCAGCACTAAAAAAGTTATTTGCTTCTTCTTTAGCGGGAAGTGCAGCAATTTTTGGTTGTAGAAAATGGGCATAGGCTGCTGCTACTTTGAGATGGGGGAGTAAAGTCTCTAAAATTAATCTAGTAGTTGGTGTTGTGGACATTGCAGCAAACTCCTTTTAGAAATAATCTATCGTCAACAGGGCGATAGAATTCTATATCTAGACAAAATTACGGTATCATTTGGATGCAATGATACCACCGTTGCTATATTACTTTAATCTGTATGTCTCCAAGAGCCTATAGAGCGATCGCAAGTTTTATTGCAAAATAAAGGGTTTAAGACCGAACGTCAACACTTAGTACAGTATTTCATTAATTCATCGCGAATTAAATTTGACCATACCTTGCATTGTTAATACATCGGCTTGTATTGTTAAGGGAACTCCAAGAAAAAATTATCCAATATTGTGGGGTGGGCAGCGTTCGACTGAGCGCTCACGCCGAAGTCTTGCCCGCCATCTAAACGCGTAGCAAGATCCCTGTAAAGGTACAATTTTGAATTGTTATTAATGGTTTTAGGAAACTTTTTCGAGCTTCTTCTGAGTAATTTTGGATAGATTGTGGCCTTTGAGTAATGAAGGTGCGCCAACAAGAGTACCTAGAATGAGCAGGCTAAGGATAGAAGTGGGTTCAGAAACAGTGACTATGGTTGCAGAAAAACTAATAGGTAACTCACTATCTTCTAATCCTAAATTTTCAAAACCTGGTATGATTGGCGGCGCAGAAAATACCTCTAAATAACCTGGTGTCGGCAAAAAACTCGCAAAAAATGGACTAGAATAGTTTCCTCCCGAAGTGGAATATCCAAAACCATCACCTGTTAACTGCTGAGTATTAAGACTAATTAAATTATCAACATTAAAAGGTTCGTTTCCTGGGATTGGAGTTCCAGCGGGTTGCAAACCAGTAATTGTTTCACCATTTCGCGTACCAGTAATTCCAGTAATTGAGTAAAAACCCAAATCGTTTGGGGTGTCATTAGTAGTGAAAGTACCATTCGCCTCTATGCCAGTACCAGAATAATTCCAACTCCAACTTAAAGCAGAAGCAGCTGGCATTGTCCCGAAAACTAATCCAGATGTGGTGGCGAGGGCTATGGCAGATAAAGCTAGATTTTTCATGGAAGTCGTTACTGCGATCGCGGATCTTGTAGGAGGTTCCCGTGTATTATACGGAAGGAAAGATAGTATTATCAATCTTGGCTATTTCCTCAGCAGCGATCTAATAACCACGCCAAAGCGGCATCAACATTATTAACCTGCTCCCCTGGCGGTATCGCTGGACGATTCACCATCACAACCTTCACGCCCAGTTCTCGCGCGGCAATAATCTTGGGCTTTGTGGCATCGCCACCGCTATTTTTGCTGACGATGGTATCAATGTTATTTTCAATCAGAATTTTTCTTTCATTATTGAGGGTAAAAGGGCCGCGATCGCACAATACCATCCCCGGCGGTACTAAAGCATCTTCGCCAGGAGGGTCAATCATCCGCATCAAAAACCAAATTTTCTCCAAATGAGCAAAAGCGGCGAGTTCCTGTCTACCAACTGTCAAAAATACCCGCTGTGCCTGATTTTGCAGCGCGGTTGCTGCGGCTGCAACGCTGTCAACTTCAATCCAGCGATCGCCACTTTCTTTTTCCCAAGGCGGACGGATTAACATCAAACGGGGTACTGCAACTTCCGTTGCCGCATCTGCCGCATTGAAGGAAATCTGACTAGCGAAAGGATGGGTTGCATCAATTAATAAGTCGATTTGCATGACTCGCAGATAGCTAGCCAATCCAGCCGCACCCCCGAAGCCTCCAACCCGTAAATCGCCCAGTGGTACTGACGGTTCGCGGGTACGGCCAGCTAAAGAGGTGATTACTTCTAACCCTTGGATAGTCGCAACTTTGGCAGCTAGTTCTGCTGCATCGCCCGTCCCACCCAGAATCAAAACGCGCATCATTTAGATAACGGTGGAATCTTTGCTAAAATCCCCTTTTTCAGAGCTTCTGGACGCTCTGACCAAGGCAGCAAACCATCTGCTTTAGCATAGTATTGACTAGCACATTCCAGTACCGCAGAGGCACTGCCATCAACAGCTAAATCACCAAATAAATATGTTAATTTGCCTTTGGCACTAAAGGCGACTACACAAGAACGATTACAAGCACTCATGCATTCAACTTCTTGAATTGGGAATCGATCTCGTAACTCCCAATCTTGTGCCAACTGCTGAAGTTGGTGTAGAAGTTTTTCACCACCACTTTCACCTAAGCGTTTTCCATTTTGCCAAACACTGGCACAGGTTTTGCAAACAAATAAAGTATGTTCAACAACATCCAAGGGATTAGTTGGGGAAATATTTACAGTAGTAGTCATCTGTACCTCGCAGATATGTGAAACTAATAAATCGATTTCGGCGGGCATCCTGACTCACTCAACTTGAGATTTTCTTTAATCTCAAATTGGTTCACAGTTGCGGGACAGTGCCGGATTTGCACCGAACTTTCCCCGTTACCTCTGGTAGCTGACTCCCACCAGAACCGAACAACCTTATCGATCGTACACTAAAGTTATCGGAGAATACGAAACAATAGGCTTTTTGTCAACCATCAAACTGGACGGCAACCAGATAAAATACTGTGCATCTTTACTACTTGTCCAATAACTGCGATCGCAGGCGCACTATAATCCAGTTTGCTCTACCTCAACTGTATTGAAATTGACCGATAGCCTTTAATAATTTCAGGAACCTATGTCGGAATTTATATTTAATTCAGCAGAAATTGCAAAGAAGGCAATGGATAGTGTTGATCCATCACTTAGCGATAAATTTACAATGGTCATACGATTTCTTTCGGATAACCCTGCTGCGGCTTCACCGCGAAAAGGTAAAAATCAGCCTATCGTCGGGACAGAAGAATATATTATTGCCAGTGCTACAAATTTCAAAACAGGTCGTGACCCAAGAACACCCTTGCCACCTAGTACAATACCGGATGAAATGGTAAGTATCATCCTGAATAAGTATTTTGAAGTTCCGTATGAGGAATTGGGAAAAGCTGAAGAATTGCACCGTCTATCAATGGGGGCAGAGAACATTGTAGGGGATTTGCTAGAAAGGTACGTTGCGACAGTTATTGAACCGCATGGATGGATATGGTGTTCTGGTTCTATAGTTA
The DNA here is from genome assembly GCF_034530775.1 of Nostoc sp. DedSLP04. Classification (NCBI taxonomy): domain Bacteria; kingdom Bacillati; phylum Cyanobacteriota; class Cyanophyceae; order Nostocales; family Nostocaceae; genus Nostoc; species Nostoc sp. DedSLP04. Next base: position 6,059 of record NZ_JAVRCL010000038.1, read on the forward strand.
AAGCAGTTGATTTTATATATTTTGATAACAAAAATGTCTGGCAATCGCTACAAGTAAAAAATAGAGATAATACTGAAAACTCTTCTTCTGCCGCTATCCGTAAGGGAACCCCAATTAAAAAATGGTTCCGAACTTTTTCTAAAAAAAAGGGGGACAACTGGGCTAAATTCCCCTCATTGGAAGGAAAAGAAGAGCTTTCAGAAGAAGGCTTCAGATCGTATGTTGAAAAATACCTTGCTGCTTTAAGAGAGATAAAGTCCTAACTCTTATACAGTATATGCTGTTGCTGTAAAAAGCGAACTTTGGATCGGTTTTATCTCTTCTAACGACTCACTAATTTTAGCTTCCCATAAAACATCATCGTTACCTTTATAACGTGAAAATGGGAAGTTCAAAGGGGGATGTTTTATCTTACCACTCATGTGTGCAAGGATCGCTTTGCCTATTGCTTCTCCAAAACCGACAGGTACAGCATTCCCTATCTGCCGATATTGCTCGATGAGGGAACCACATACGACCCAACTATCTGGAAATTGCTGAATACGTTTATATTCCTGAATACTTAACGGGCGCAGATGTTCTGGGTGACAGATATCCGTTGCTGGCATGGCTGGAGATGTCACTAAAGTACAGCTTGGTCTATCCCATGACAAGCGTCTAAAGAAACCAGTTTTCCCTCCACCTGAGTAATAGGATTTACCTAATGCTTCTTTCTGCAATTCTTCAGGTAGATGTTTCCAGTATTGACCCTCTTTTAACATTCTGTAATACTTTAGCCTCCCTTCTGGGAAATCGATATACTCTGCCTCACTTTGGCTTAAATCTGCAATAGATTCACGTAGGGTTATCCACCGATCAAGACCAAAATCACCACTTTCTGAATGTGTGGGGTATAAATAAGGAACTTTTTTCTTTCCACGATGGCAGATCATGACCACTCTTTCCCTAATTTGGGGGACACCATAATTTGCCGTGTTGTATAAGTTAAAACTGATACTGTAACCACCTTTACGAAGTTCATTCACAATATATTTCAAAGCACCACCTGGCATTTCTTCTCTGGATAAGGGAACACAGCCGCTTCCTCTTTCTGAGTGAGGGCGGTGCAGTAATGGTGCTGAAAGAAAACCTCTTACATTCTCGATGACGGCGTATTTTGGGCTTATTTCTAAGATAAGTTCAATGTATTTTAAGAATATATTGCCCCTCTCATCTTTGAAACCACGCCTTGCCCCTGCTGTGGAAAAAGCTTGGCAGGGTGGCCCGCCTAACATAATATCTACATCTTCTTTGGCTAGTTTGGCACGATCCAGGATATCCTGAGCAGTGTAAGACGCTATATTCCCCAAAAGTGCAATATCTGGCTTGTTTGCAACTATGGTCTGTCGGCAGTGCTTATCCACCTCACACGCAAGGGAAATTTCGATACCTGCTTTCTCAAAACCAAGATCCAGTCCCATAGCGCCTGAGAAAAAAGAAATGGCTTTAACTGCTTGGTGATGGTTTTCCTTGCTCGTCCTATCTACAGGATAATTTCCCTTGATCCGGTTAATGTAATCTTCAACTGCCTCTGGCTCCATAACCCACACTTTCCCTACCTGCTGTCCCTTGATATCCCCACTACGCAATAGAGTACGAACCCTTTGCTCAGAAATACCTATTTTTGAAGCTGCTTCCTTTGTGGACAAATAGGGAGAGTTTTTCATTTCGCACTCGAAACTTTTTTTATACCATTGTCATCATTATTAAGCGGTTATGTCAACCGCTATTAAGTATAGAGATAAGTATTTGCACCGACCGTTTGCGAGAATGATTTTATGTGCAGGTCAAATGTTGGACAACCTTCAAACCAACCATCAAACTGGACGACAATTAGACAAAATACTGTGCATATTTACTACTTGTCCAATGACTGCGATCGCAGGCGCACCAAATCCAGTTTCCTCTACTTGCGTGACTATTGTTTCTAATGTTCCAATCAATTCTTCTTGTTCTGGGCGCGTACCCCAGCGCACCAAAGCAATCGGCGTTTCTAAATTCAACCCAGCCGTAATTAATTCTTCCACAATATAAGGCAGATTGTGAATTCCCATATAAATTACAATGGTTTCGGAACCGTGAGCGATCGCACTCCAATTTACTTGCGGTCTATACTTACCCGCCGCTTCATGACCAGTTACAAATGTCACCGATGAACTATATAGCCGATGCGTCAAAGGAATACCTGCATAAGCTGCTGCTGCAATTCCCGAAGTGATACCTGGCACAACTTCCGTTGATATTCCAGCTTTGACTAATTCTTCCATCTCTTCGCCACCGCGACCAAAGATAAAGGGATCGCCACCCTTGAGCCGCACTACAATTGCACTATCCTGCGCTTTATCAATCAGCAATTGAGTTGTTTCTGACTGCAACAACGAATGTCTCCCAGCACGTTTACCAGCATTAATTTGCTCGGCTTGGGGATTAATCATTGCCAAAATTGCCGGACTCACCAAGGCATCGTAGATGACTACATCTGCACATTCCAACAAACCTTTTGCCTTCAAGGTAATTAGTCCTGGATCTCCTGGCCCTGCACCGACTAAATAAACCTTTCCTAAATACTTGTTTTTTTGTGTCATTGTGCGGTTCATCTATCTATTAAATCCCAAATTAGCTCGGCTAATTCTGCACTTGCTCCCAGTGGCTCTGCCAATTGGAAATTCACCGCAGAAAATTGTAATTTTAGTTCCTCTATTGAGGTGGCGATCGCATCGGTTATTCCACCAGCGAATAAAAAGTATGGCAGAATTGCAATTTCCCGATAACCAGCATCCACCAATTCTTTCACCCGTGATTCTAAACTAGGAGGCCCAGCCCAATAAGCAGTCACGGCTGGCAAACTCGCCGCCATTGCTTCCACAGTTTCTTTAGAACCTGGGCGACGGCTACCATGAGCTAAGAGAATCCATGCTTCTGCTTTCATAGCAGCTATTTGTTTTGCCAGCAATTTCTCTAAATTAGGGTGAGAGCCTAAATATGGTTGCAATTCAATGATGATATCTTGACCAGCAGCCTGTTGGGCGAGTGCTACTTCGGCAGGAATATCTGTCATCACATGGACTCCCGGCAGTAGAAATAGCGGTACAATTTTGAGACAATTTTCATTTTGAGACAGTGGGCAATCGCCAAAAGCGCTTTTAGCAAATTGTTGAATCTGCTCGTGCAAAGGCTGAGGATTCATTTCTAAAGCAGCGATGCCAACCAAATGTTCGCTATTTACTGAGTTATGGTTTTTTGACAATTTGTGACACACCAGCCTAGCTAGTTGTTGCATAGCAATTTCTGGGCGCGGGTCGCGGCTTCCGTGAGATAGTAGTAGATAGGCAGATGACATCGGTAATTGAATTCTTAGTTACTATTTTTATTTAAGATTAAGCCGGGGATAATAAGTACTCTGGTAATTATTGAAACTATTATTAATTATTAAATAGAAGTATTCTTAACCACTTTTATATTCTCCCCTACTCCTTCTCTTATTGTTCTTCGGCAGTGTAAGTATAAAATTGATCGAAAGCTCCTACCGTTTCAAATTTGTACGAAGGTATCCAAGAGTTTATTTTTAAATCTGTACGGTAAATGCTAAAAATCACGAAATCTTGCCTTTCTGTGGTCTTGGCAATAATTTCTTGGATTTGTGGGTTAGCCGAGTCAACTAACTTATCGCAATTAAAACGGATTAAATTTTCAAGAATATTCGTAGTTTTATTACATACATCGGTTTTTAAGTATTTTGTCAGCCGTTGAACTGCATATTCTTCATATTCAACTTGACTGGGATTGGTTTTCGCCATTGTCACACCCAAGGCGGCAAGTCCTACTGCTGCTCCAGTATACGCGATGATGGTCAATGGTTTCATATTTGCCAAGTAAAATTCATTGTAATTGTTAGATTCTGGAGACTCTAAATCAACTAAGTCCGTTCCTTGAAGAAAAACTCTTGATCGCTTGCCAAATTGTTGCTATAATTCAAATTGTTGAATGGCGAGCGTAGCCAAGTGGTTAAGGCAGTGGTTTGTGGTACCACCATTCGTGGGTTCGAGTCCCATCGTTCGCCCTAGATAATTTCATATTTATAGCTATACTCCTATTAAAGGTGTGTTGTATGGTGCGAACAATCATAAGCATCACTTTACCAACAATCTGTCATCTCATAAGTTTATAGACTTGCAAGGATTGCAAGTCTATAATAATTCATTAGATTATCTTATTAAATAAGTTTATGTATATAAGCAAAATTACTTGCTAAATTAAAATTAGGTATGCAATGCCTTATATCCTTTTGGGCTGATGCGATCGAGGCAAGTAATATCACTTTTAATTATCTTATTCTTTTACTATATAGTGAGTGCCTCGATTTCATCGGAATTCTGCTTCTGCAAGCCTCTGTCCTTTTAAACCCAAGCTCTGGACTGTTGAAGCTATAAATTTAGGTTTTGCAGCACCCTTTAATTGGATTGCTGTTTGTTTTAATAGCTTTTTAAGCCAAGAAGTTAATACCGCTCAAAAGAAGGGATGCTGAATTTTCAAACCTTGTTTGAATCAATACCAGGATTGTATATTGTCTACTCACTCGACTTAGTGATTGTCGCCGGAAGTGATGCTTACTTTCGGGCGACCAAGACCAAACGAGAAGAGGTCGTTGGTCGCCATTTATTCGAGGTTTTTCCGGATAATCCCGACGATCCAAATGCTACTGGAGTTCGGAATTTACGTGCCTCGTTAGAAAACGTACTCAAGTATCGCCAGCCTCAGACAATGGCAGTGCAGAAGTATGACATTCGCCGCCCGGAATCAGAAGGCGGTGGCTTTGAGGAGCGGTACTGGATACCAACCAACTCGCCAGTTTTTGATGAAAATGGTGAAATGACGCACATTATTCATCGAGCCGAAGATGTCACCGAATTTATGCGGGTGCAGCAGCAGCGAAACGAACAGCGTCAGTTGAATAAATCACTCCAGACTCGCACCGACCAAATGGAGATGGAAATTTATACTAGAGTGCAGGAGTTACGAGAGGTCAACGAACAACTGCAAGCGGCGAATGAGGCATTGTCAGAACTCGATCGCGCCAAAACCGTTTTTTTCAGCAATATCTCCCACGAGTTTCGCACGCCTTTAACACTGATGTTGAGTCCCCTCGAAGACTTGTTACTCGACACTCAAACCCCATTAGTGCCCCAACAGCGCGATCGCCTTGAACTCGTGCAGCGAAGCGGACTCCGGTTGCTGAAATTAGTCAACACGCTGCTTGATTTTTCGCGGCTGGAAGCGGGGCGAATGCAAGCATCATATCAACCGATTGACTTAGCCGCATTCACAACAGAGCTAGCTAGTATGTTTTGCTCGCTCATGAAACAGGCTGGTCTGGAGTTCGCGATCGACTGTCCCACCTTGCCAGAGGCAATCTATATCGATCGCCAAATGTGGGAGAAAATTGTATTTAATTTATTATCGAATGCCTTTAAGTTTACGTTGACGGGAACCATCACCGTTCGATTGCAGCGCGATCGCAATACTGTTAATTTAATCGTTGAAGATACTGGAAGTGGCATTCCAGAAGCTGAAATTTCGCGTCTGTTTGAACGGTTTTATCAAGTCAAAGGGTTACAGGGACGAAGTTTTGAAGGCTCTGGAATTGGCTTATCGCTCGTGCAAGAACTGGTGAAGTTGCATGGCGGTACTATCAGCGTTACCAGCATCTTAGGAGAGGGTAGCCGATTTACAGTTTCTATTCCAACTGGGTGCGCGCATTTACCACAAGAACGGTTAAATGCCCCTGGGACTGTGGCATCAAACACACTCAGTGCCACGCCATACCTTGAAGAAGCTTCGCGCTGGCTTTTGGAAGCAGCAGGGGGGCAGAGGAGCAGGGGGGCAGGGGGGCAGGGGGGCAGAGGAGATACGGAGAAAGAAGGTAGTTTTAATAGAGTGTTTTTCCCCTCTACTGCTTCTGCCCGTATCCTCTTAGCAGATGACAACGCCGATATGCGCGATTATATGCGGCGATTGTTGAGTCAATGGTATGAGGTTGAGACAGTCGCTAATGGAATGGCGGCTTTGGCTGCAATCCAGGCACAGCACCCGGATTTGATTCTCAGTGATGTAATGATGCCGGGGCTGGATGGGTATGAGTTGCTACATCAACTGCGGGCTGACCCCCAAACCAGAGAATTGCCCGTGATTTTGCTGTCAGCGCGGGCGGGTGAAGAGGCTCGTGTAGAAGGGCTGGCAGCGGGAGCCGATGATTATTTAATCAAACCGTTTTCGGCTCGCGAACTACTGGCTCGTGTTGAGTCAACTTTAAAACTGATAGATATCCGCAAACAAGCAGCTCAGACGCTGCAAGCCAGCGAACAGCAGCTTAAACTTGCTCTGGAGACGAGCAAACTCGGCTCTTGGCAACTTGATATTAAGACCAATGTTCTGTCTACTTCTGACCAGTGCAAAGTCAACTATGGTCTGCCGATTAATGCTGATTTCTCGCACAAAGTTCTAATGGAGCGGATTCATCCAGAAGATCGGACTTGGGTGCAGGCGGCAATTCTAGATTCGATTACCAACAGCAGCAATTATGAGGTCGAGTATCGCACTGTTTGGGATGATGGCAGCACGCACTGGGCGCTGGTTCGGGGGCATATAATTGACGACGAGGCGGGAAATCCAAAACGCATGATCGGGATTTCCATCGATATTAGCGATCGCAAACAAGCCGAAGCTGACTTACGGGAAACCCACGTGCAATTGGAGTCCGCTTTAGCAGCAGGAGCCATTTACACATGGCGGTGGAAGATTTCTGAGAATCTAGTAATCGTGAATGCAGCCTTTGCTCGCTTGTTTGGCGTTGACCCTGTGGAAGCAACAACAGGTTTGCCGATTGAACTGTTTGTCCAAGCAATGCACGAAGAAGACCGCCCACAAACGGTCGCTGCAATTAATCAGGCGATTGTAACCGGGGAAGAATATTTTAGTGAGTATCGCGTTTATACGGCAAGAGGCGAGGAGCGCTGGCTTGCCGCACGCGGCCGAGTTGAATATGCTGCTGATGGCAGACCGATTGCTTTTCCTGGAGCATTAGCAGACATCACCGAACGCAAACAAACCGAAGACGCTTTGCGCCAATCTGAGGAACGCTATCGAACTTTGTTTGAATCCATTGACGAAGGCTTTTGTGTAATTGAAGTGCTATTTGATCCAAACAGTAAGCCCATCGATTATCGCTTTTTGGAAATAAATCCGGCGTTTGAGAAACAAACGGGACTCAACAATGCACAAGGCAAAAGGATGCGCGAGTTAACTCCAAATCATGAAGAGTATTGGTTTGAAATTTACGGTAAAATTGCCCTAACAGGGCAACCCCATCGCTTTGAGAATCGCGCCGAAGCGCTGCACCGTTGGTTTGACGTGTATGCGTTTCCCATTGGCCAGCCACAGAGCCGAAAAGTAGCGATATTGTTTAACGATATTACCGATCGCAAACAAATCGAAGCGACTGTGAAAGCAAGCAACGAACGGCTGAAGCTGCTTTCAGAAGTTGCTAACGATCTGTTGCTCAACGAAGATCCCAAGGTATTTTTAGCCAGTTTGTTTGAAAAGGTTTCGACTTATTTGGGACTGGAAGTTTATTTTAATTACTTGTTTCAAGAAGACCAGCAACGCCTTGAACTTAATACCTATGGGGGTATCTCAAAAGACATTGCTTTATCCGCTAAATTTTTGGAGTTAGGGCAGGGTGTATGTGGTTATGCGGTGCAACATCGCCAGCCAGCTATCGTTGAAAATGCCCTCTCAACCACCGATCGACTTCCTATTCCAGTTCAGTCAAACGGCATCAGAGCTTATGCTAGTCATCCGTTAATCGTGGGCAATCGCGTCTTAGGCACCCTGGGACTGGGAACTCGTCAACGCGATCGCTTTACGCCAGACGAACTCGACCTCATGCAAACAGTAGCCAATCAACTAGCTGTTGCCTTAGAGCGATCGCGTCTAATTGCAGAGCTACAGGCACGAGCCGAAGCGTTAGATCGAAGTAATCGCATTAAAGATGAGTTCTTGGCAGTTCTTTCCCATGAACTGAGAACGCCGATGAATCCAATTCTGGGATGGTCAAAACTGTTGCAGCAAGGAAAGCTAGATGCCCAAAAAACGAATGCTGCGATCGCCACGATTGAGCGCAACGCCCAGCTTCAAGTGCAACTCATTGATGACTTGCTGGACATTTCCCGGATTTTGCGCGGCAAAATGAGCTTATCAACCTCACCCATTGACCTCAATACAGTGATTTGGGCCGCGCTGGAAACAGTTCGGTTAGCCGCTGAAGCCAAGTCAATCCAAATTCAGACTGTCGTCTCGCCCGTTCTGGGCGTGGTAGTCGGGGATGCAGGGCGATTGCAACAAGTCGTGTGGAATCTGCTGTCGAATGCCGTTAAGTTTACACATAATGGGGGACAAGTCACGATTGCCCTATCTCAAGCTGAAAATCGCGCCCAAATTCAAATTACCGATACTGGAAAAGGAATTAGTGGCGACTTTTTGCCCTACGTGTTTGAGCATTTCCGGCAAGAAGATAGTGCAACCACCCGCAAATTCGGCGGACTAGGGTTGGGATTGGCGATTGTGCGCCAAATTGTGGAAATGCACGGTGGAACCGTAACAGCAGACAGTCCAGGTGTTGGGCTAGGAGCGACATTTACGGTTAAAATTCCACTTGCACCTCAGTTAAGTCAAGCACCAACCTTAGAGCGATCGCCCGTTCAGGAGGGTGATTTGAACGGCATTCAGATTTTAGTCGTCGATGATGAAACGGACTCGCGAGACTTCATCGCTTTTGTTTTAGAACAAGATGGGGCGATCGTCACTGCTGCTGCATCTGGGACTGAGGCCCTGCAAGCGATCGCTCAATCCATTCCCAACATCATCATCAGTGACATTGGGATGCCAGAGATGGATGGCTATATGCTGATGCGACAAATTCGTACCCTTGGGCTTGAGCAAGGGGGACAAATTCCCGCTATTGCTTTAACAGCTTATGCCGGAGAACTCGATCGGCAGCAAGCGATCGCCGCCGGATTTCAACGTCATATCGCCAAACCCATCGAGCCAGAAACTTTGGTGGCGATCGTCGTCGAAATGCAGACTTACAATAGAATTCAGAGTTCAGAATTCAAAATTTAAAATAGTTAAAAAATCAGAAGAACATTTGATGAATAAATATATTAATTATTCTAAATTATTCTAGATTTTTTTGACAAAGAGATAATAGCGGCACAATTACTTATTCTCAAAATTAGCACAATATCGCTAATACTGAAAGTTGCAGAATAAATTATTTATACGCACTATAAAAATGAATATTAGCACTCTGAAATAATTAAAAAATATTGATTTAAAAGTCTTATAGAGCTTGATAACTAGGTCGGCGTAAATAATTATCGTTGGGATAAAGCAGAGGGCAGGGAGCAAGGAGCAAGAAGAAAAAGGGTTTGAGCCTTATTTATTTTTCTTCACACAGTTTGGTTTTATTGTGCCAACTTACTTAGTTAAATCTTTTCCTTCTAGATGTGCTGATAATCAAAATATACGCAAATAAATGATATAGTATAGATTACATTAAGCAATTGAGGGTGCGATAATTTGTGCCCCAATTATTACTATGCAGTTATTTAGTAACCTCTATCAAAAGAAATAAAAATTGTATTCCTTTAGTGAGATCCAAAAATACTGAGTCATAGATACTTTAGGTAAAGAAGAACACGCTTTAAGTGTCTGCTAAAAAGTTGATACTTGTATGTACACAGGTAAATATAATTTATCTGTGTTGTTTCGTGTTTATATATGTCTAACAAAAGGTGGAGGCTTATTTGTCTTGCCTAGAAAGTTAACAATGCAAACATCGTCATTTAGTGGAGTTGCTATGTCTGAATTGCTTCAAGCAGTCTTAGATAGTGAAGAAAGAAGTGATTTACGTTCTTTTCTTAGTGAATTACGCCAAAAAGAAAAGAAGTACTTACTACGGAACGACATACTCAATGTATATAGTGAGTATTGCTCCAAGTCTCAGAAACCTGAGACTTTTTACACTTCTTCTGAGTTGGGAAAACTCATTTACTATACTCAGGAAATAATTCAAGAGGACTCAAACTTCTGTTTCATCATCCGTTCTAAGATTGCCAGCCAAGAAGTTTATTGGTTGACATCAGACTTAAGCATTCAGCCGATGACGGTGCAGGATTTGTTGGATCTGCGCGATCGCTTGGTAAACAAATATCATCCCAACGAAGGCGACCTGCTAGAATTGGACTTCGGCCCGTTTTATGACTACACCCCAGTCATCCGCGACCCCAAAAATATTGGTAAAGGGGTACAATTTCTCAACCGCTATCTATCCAGCAAAATATTTCAAGACTCCAAACAATTGCTCGACAGCTTATTGAATTTCTTGCGTCTGCACCACTACAACGGTGTGCAACTGCTACTCAACGATCGCATTCAATCACAGCAGCAACTTTCCGAGCAAGTTAAGAAAGCGATCGGTTTTGTTGATAACCGCCCCGAAGATGAACCCTACGAACAATTCCGCTTCCAATTGCAGTCAATGGGTTTTGAGCCAGGTTGGGGTAACACCGCAGCGCGAGTGCGGGAAACTTTAAGTATTCTCGATGAATTGATTGATTCTGCCGATCCTCAGACCCTAGAAGCATTCATTTCTCGTGTCCCGATGATTTTTAGAATCGTCTTGGTATCAGCTCACGGTTGGTTTGGGCAAGAGGGAGTTTTAGGGCGTCCCGATACCGGCGGTCAGGTAGTTTATGTCCTTGACCAGGCAAAAAGCCTAGAGAAGCAGTTACAAGAAGATGTCCTGCTTGCGGGTTTAGAGAAATTGAATGTCGAGCCAAAGGTAATTATTCTTACCCGCTTGATTCCCAATAGTGATGGCACCCTTTGTAATCAACGGCTAGAAAAAGTTCACGGTAGCGAAAATGCCTGGATTTTGCGAGTGCCTTTACGGGAATTTAATCCTAACATGACTCAAAACTGGATTTCCCGGTTTGAGTTTTGGCCTTATCTAGAAACTTTCGCCATTGATTCCGAAAGAGAACTACGGGCAGAATTTCACGGCACACCTGACTTAATAGTTGGAAACTATACTGATGGAAATTTAGTAGCATTCTTGCTGGCGCGACGGCTGAAAGTTACTCAATGCAATGTTGCCCACGCTTTAGAAAAATCTAAATACTTGTTCAGTAACCTCTACTGGCAAGAATTAGAAGATAAATATCATTTTTCCTTGCAATTCACAGCTGACTTGATTGCCATGAATGCTGCCAATTTTGTGATTAGCAGCACTTACCAAGAAATTGTCGGAACACCGGATAGTGTGGGACAATACGAGTCTTACAAATGCTTCACTATGCCGGAGTTGTATCATGTTACCAATGGCATTGAATTATTTAGTCCCAAATTTAATGTTGTACCACCTGGAGTAAATGAAAATAATTACTTCCCTTACACGCGGATTAAAGACCGAGTAGAGAGCGATCGCCAACGCCTTGCAGAAATGCTCTTTACTCTGGAAGATTCCACGCAAATCTTTGGTAAACTAGACGATCCTAACAAGCGCCCTCTCTTCTCAATGGCGCGTCTTGACCACATCAAAAACCTCACAGGTTTGGCTGAATGTTATGGTCAAAGTCAAGAATTACAAGAGCATTGCAACTTAATTTTAGTAGCGGGTAAGTTACGCGTCGAAGAATCAGATGACAACGAAGAACGCAGCGAAATTATCAAACTCTACCAAATAATTGACCAGTATAATCTGCACGGTAAAATTCGTTGGTTGGGTGTACGCCTCTCCAAAACTGATTCCGGTGAAATTTACCGAGTCATTGCCGATCGTCAGGGAATTTTTGTTCAACCGGCTTTATTTGAAGCTTTTGGTTTAACAATTTTAGAGGCGATGGTTTCAGGATTGCCAACTCTTGCCACACAGTTTGGCGGGCCATTAGAGATTATTCAAGATAAGGTGAATGGCTTTTTGATTAACCCAACGAATTTAGAAGAGACAGCCAGCAAAATTGTGGACTTCATCACTAAATGCGAACAAAATCCTAACTATTGGAGTGAAATTTCTCAGCGAGGAATTGACCGAGTTTACAGCACCTATACTTGGAAAATTCACACTAGCAAGCTGTTATCATTAGCACGAATTTATGGCTTCTGGAACTTTACCTCTATGGAAAATCGGGAAGATTTATTGCGCTATATTGAGGCTTTGTTCTATTTAATTTACAAGCCAAGAGCGCAACAGCTATTAGAACAGCATCAGTACCGATAATAAGTGAGGAGTGAAGAGTGAAGAGTGAGTAATTATGAAAATCTAAAATTCTCCTAACTCCTAACTCCTAACTCCTAACTTTTAACTAAATTGTCAACGCACTCCAAGTTCGTTGGCCAACTACTCCATCCACACCTAAATTTTGCTGGTTTTGAAAGGCTTTGACAGCAGTCTCTGTTAGTGCGCCAAAAATCCCATCTACTCTCACAGCATAACCGTTAGACACTAATAACTGTTGTAAGGCTCTGACAGCAATACCAGAACTACCGAAATAAAGAGTCGGTAGAGGCTGGCTACTAAACTTCTGAAACCGTCCTGTAGCCTTTGTACGGACTTTACCTCCAGACTGAAAAGACTTCTTAGGCTTACCTAAATTAGAAGAAATTAGTCCCAGATTCTTTTTGCTAATTTTCTGAAGTATGTGTTCTTTTTCTAGTTTTAGCGCTGAGAGAGAAGCCTGGGAAATCTCATCTGTCTGCATAAATTCAGGTGGCGTAACTTTAGCAGCTATCTCTAACTGACTCTGTTTTGACTGGTTTACATCATTTTCCATCTGAAATAATTGCTGCTGTGGCAAATTGATCCCAGATGCTTGTCTTATTGTTAACACGCCCGTCATCATCAGGCCAATTTCATTCATTTTAGTTTATTTTACTTCAACCAATATTTCTTTTAACCAACATTTGCTGTCCGGGATAGTACATACTGACCAAATAAAAAGTCATGTACTAATTTTTCCAGGTAATATTTTCATGTTCATATTTGCTCACCCCCGATCCCATTTAATCAGATTAATATCATTAATCAAGCCATCAAGTTATCAGACATACTATCTAAATCAATGGTTTAGACAATAACATACTAAGTAAGTCGCTGTGAATATTTATCATCAGGTTCAGGCAGGAGGCAGGTGGTCACTGAGCGTAGTCGAAGTGAGGCAGAAGGCAGAAGGAAAGAGGGTTTTAGTCCACTTTACTTTTATTAACATAGTTTGATTTTTCCCGCCTGTTCTACTTATACGATCGCCAGGGAATCGCATCAAACAAATTTATCTAGTTATATTTAGCTCATGCTTGATATGCTGATGTTACTTTTATCATGTTTATACTGCCAGTAAAAATACTACTTAATTCATTGAGGCAGTTTTTTAACTATTGATTAAAAGCTCTTAATTTCAAATACTTTTTATCAATCACAATTTCTGTAAATACGGTTTACTTAAGGATTATTGGTCTTTGAAGACGCGATTTATCGCGTCTCTACAATAAGGGTTTTGTTGCTCATTCTGAACTGTATTGCAACTTATGTCGCTCCTTCAAGCTATTCTCAAAAAGCTCACACTTTCACCTCAAAAGAATGAAACCGCACAACCTTGTTGCACGGTATGGAATTTGAGTTAAAGTTTAGATACTACATGAAAAAATTACACAGAGGCACTGAACATAATGTTTGTGCAATTCTCTTTTCTAATCTGTGTTAATTTTTATATCATTTTGAAACTTTGAGAAAGAATGCACCTTAATCAAAAAGTGTGTAGGTGTAGGTAGCCCTTAGATATCGCTTAGTACTCTAAGTTGTGGATATTGAAAAACTTTTTACCTTTTATCATCTCGCCACAAAGCAATACCGCCTAATAAACCAGTGATATTGGGGATGAGTTTGACATTTAACGGGAGCTGTAAATTCACTCTCACCGCTTCACCACCGCCAATGTAAAGGTAGTCATAATTAAACAGATGTTGCAAGGATGCGATCGCTTTTTCTAAACGCCTATTCCATCTTTTCTCACCAATTTTTTCTAACTCTGCACGCCCCAACTGCTCCTCAAAAGTCTCTCCTTTGCGAAACGGGTGATGCCCCATTTCCATATTTGGTACCAGCTTACCATCTACAAATAAAGCCGAACCAAACCCCGTACCCAGAGTAATCACCAATTCGACACCTTTACCAGCGATCGCACCAAATCCCTGCATGTCTGCATCATTAATCACCCGTACAGGCTTGTTTAAGTGTTTTAATAATGCTTTTTCCAAATCAAATCCGATCCAATCTGGATGTAAATTTACCGCTGTTTCCGTGACTCCACAGCGTACCACACCGGGAAAACCGACCGAAACACGATGAAATTCACCTTGAGCCGCTGCTAAAACTACAATTGCATTAATTACAACCTCCGGTGTCGCAGGTTGCGGTGTATCTAAACGCGCTCTTTCTGTTACAGGATGCCCCGTAATATCCAAAACCATAGCCTTAACACCACTACCGCCAATATCAACCGATAGGGTACGAATCGATCCATTTTCTTCAACCATTGAGTTACATCCTTGTTAATGCTTGTTATTTCGTTATTAATTATGCTCTGCTGCATTTGATAATATCTTGGATGTTTGGAGAGTCTCTATATTGGTGGAGAGAAGGCAGATGCAGTAAATTTTTCCCCCCTGCCCCCTGCCCCTCTGCCTTTTTACCCTATGCCCGAATGGCACGCTTGTTAAGCACAAACCCCTGATCTAACCGGATGAGAGGGTGTGGGGGGTAGGGTGTAGGGTGTAGGGAATCAAGAAAATGTTGAACTCCTTGACGCAACTAAAGGTTAATTGTCTTAAACACTACACCCAACACCCTACCCCCAACACCCTGCCAAACACGAGGTTTCACGTTTTCTTAGTGACATTCATCCTATGCCCAAAGTTAAAAATCCCATACATTCAATGCCGGACAGCATCTAGATTTGTTAATCTAAGAATAATGGAAATAGTACTAGCGTAGCTGCTTAAAATCTATCGGGCAGCAAATTTCTATTAAAAGTAATATAAGAGAAAAAATTATGACGGCGTTTGAACCTCAAAGCATCCGCTCGTATAGCCAAGAAGATGTCCAACAAATTCTGCACTTAGCGATCGCTCGTCAAGCAGATGATAAAGACACAGAATTTTCTTATGAGCATATATTAGAAATTGCTGCTGAGTTAGAAATTTCACCTGAGTCTTTAAAATTAGCAGAGCGCGATTGGGTATTACAACAGGGCCAAGTTCAACAACGAAAAGCTTTTGACGCTTACCGCATCAGAAGATTTCAGAAGCGTTTAAGCAAATATGCAATTTCCAATGGCTTTTTTATACTGCTTGATTTAATTACTGGTGGCGGAATTTCTTGGTCGCTGTACATTTTACTATTCTGCGGATTGCCTGTAGCGCTTGATGTCTGGAATACCTTTCAAATCAAAGGTGATGAGTATGAAATGGCATTCCAAAAATGGAGCCGCAACCATCAGATTAAGAAAACCATCAGCACAGTTTTGAATAAGTGGTTTAAGGTATTACAGGCTTAATCAAAACTTTCTCTAACCCTAACCCATCTCTACTTAATTCCCCCCAGGAACCTACGGTGTACACACAAGTCTGAAATAAGCTGATTAACTAGGGTTTTACCCCACCCTAACCCTCCCCTTGCCAAGGGGAGGGAACTGGATTTCTTTTTTCCCCCCGTCGTAAATCCAATAAAATTGGCACGCAAGCTACAAAACCAACTTGCAAAGGGGAGGGAACTGGATTTCTTTTTTCCCCCTTTATAAGGGGGGATTAAGGGGGGTAATTTGACTTGTGTGTACACTGTAGCCAGAAAGGGGGAGAATATTTTGCGATCGAACTTAACTAGATACTGAATTAGCCGCCTCGGAAACCTTCTCAGGGGGTGGAAAGCCACCCATGCGAATCTCTGAAGTGAAGGAAGTGATGCTAAATCCACCAAAACTCTTGAGGACATTTACCCGCATTCGCAAATTGGGGCTAGCAAACCACAGGCGTTCCTCTGAGAATATGTTTTCATCCTCTGTAGTTAGGATTAAAGCACCATCACTGTCAAATTTATAGCGTCCGGGAACTGGAGTTTTATTAGCATCAACTATTTCTCTGAGTAACCTGCCTTGGGTCGGATTATCTGCATCAGGTACTGAAACTAACACAGTTGAACCACTATGTTTTGTTCGATCCTTGTCCATTGTGCCGTTCCAGATAATTTTGGTAGCACAGGAAGCAGAACTAGGATTAATGTTGTAACTTTCACACAGCTTAACTGCTTCTGGATGATCTAATGGCAGCGTCTCAATGATGATATCTGACTTGCTATGTTCTGATTGGTTAAAAGCCAAATGTTGACTAGTGCGATGAGAAAACCATTTACCAGCACTTAACTGAAAAAACTCTTCAATATTCATGAATGAAATTACCCTGCATCAAAATGCTAAAATTCCCACTTAATTATTATTAAAAGCTAGCAGGAGGTTTTAATATTAAGCTTGATTGCCTATTTCCTCAAGCTTCTTGAGGCCAATTCTGGCTGCCTCAGCAACGTTGAAATGATTGTCTTTTTCTAAGTATTTTAAAGCTGAGACACTCTTGGGAGTGGGAAGATTTCCCAAGGCTTCTGCCAAACGCTGCCTCACTAACCAATCATCTGATTGGGCGAAGCGCAGGATCTTATCTACAGACTCGATGTCTTGAATTTCTCCCAGTGCAGAGATTGCAGCTTGTTGCAACACGACTTCTTTGCTATCCAATGCCTGAATCAGAATTTGATGGGCACGGGGGTCTTTAATATTACCTAGAGAAACAGCTGCACTAAAACGTACTAGCCAATCAGTATCTTCATAAAATGCCCGTGAAAGCACCTCAAAAGCTCTGGCATCACCCAAATATCCTAAAGCACCAGCGGCATCAGCGCGTATACCATAATCAGGGTCATTTTCGAGAATTTTTACCAAAATAGAATAACATTCTGGTGTTGGCTTGATTCCCAGAGCAAATATTGCCATCGATCGCAGTTGCAAAGATTCATCGTCTAGTACCTTTTTAATTAAAGGCACTGCATCCTCAGCCGCAACATGACGCAGATTAGCAAGGGCTACCATGCGATCGCGTAAATTCGGACTTTCTAGCTGAGTAGAAATTTCTTGTAAGCTTAGAGCTGCCATTTAGTTCAAAGCGTTTTCTTTACTTATCTTAATTTACCTGATTTGTTCATCACGCTGTCGCCCTACTGAAGTAGGAGTTTGGCGACTTTACAAAATGGCTCAATTATGAATAAAAAAGCGATCGCGCTTACACCAGTGAAGGAAATCGGTGTAAAGCCTCTGCCAATTGGGAAAATCACTCGCATTCATCGCCCTCTCTAAGAAAAGGCGTACTTGCCAATTCATTTAAGAAATATTAAGTACATCTTCATCGTGAATTGGTACGAGTAGTTCTGCGTAGGCGTAGCTCGTCGTAGACATCGCCAACAAGCCACAAAACTGGCGAATAACAACACATTAGCATTTTTAAAATAGTATTTGGGATAGCAATCGATTATGTACTTTTGTAAAGATATAACAAGAAGTTGCGTAAAGTTATTAGCTTGACCTGAGTAACTTAATAAGCTAAAACACATCTAATTTGCAGATCAAAATTTTCTCAATATCTTGTGGGGTGGGCCGAAAAGCCCGCCCTGATTATGCAACTTGAATGCTGGTTAGCTTACAAGTTCCCTTAAACATAAAATCACAAGCCTAAAAAACTGCTTTGCAAAAATATCTCTAAGAAAAATACAAATGCTAGCAGGAATAGATTGTATGAAAATTAGTAAGCATGAGTCAACAGCTTTTCCTATAGAAATCAAAGTAATACCTACCCAATCAGAGAAAATTATTGACCAGCCTTTAGTAGCTAAGAGCAAGTCAGACTTTGAGAGTAAAGAGGAAAAACAACAACGTTTAGCTATTTTAGCAGAAGATACACGACGTAGGCTAAAACGAAGCGCTATGGACATTTATTGTATTGGTGTCAACTTGCTAGAAGCTCAAAAAATTATCGAACATGGTGAGTTTTTACCTTGGCTACGACAGGAGTTTGGAATGGGAAAAACTTCAGCCTATGAGTTTATTCACGTTGCTAGAGCATTTGAGTCAAAAATTCCGATTATCGGAAATTTGATTAATGGCATTACTCCTACTGCTCTTTATAAACTGGCTGCGCCTAGTACGTCTGAAGCGGCTAGAGATGAAGCAATAAAGATTTTGAAAACAGGCGAAGTAGTCGATCCAGAGGTTGCTAAAAATCTCATCAAAAAATATAAAACTTCTAAAGCAGTAAAGGAACAACAACAAAAAATTTCTTCAATTAGTCAGCAGATAGATACAAATCAAGTAGAAACATTAGTCTTACCCAAGACTGAGGTTTCTAGCATTGAACAAACAACCACTAATCATCTGCCACTTTCTTCTCCACTTCCACAAAATGAACTGCAAAAATTGGTAGCGGAGCGCGATACTTATAAAGCACAACTAGAAGCACTACAGATAAAAAATCAGAAACTTAAGCAAGATATTGCAAAACTTCGTTCAGAACTAACTTTATTACAAACTAGTAAAAGTAGCAGTAGTTAGAGGAATCTCTGATACTTGTCTAAATACTAATTCTTGAGCTAACTTTCATCTAGTAGAATAAATAGATATCTTCAAAAATTAAATATGCATTATCCATAAACCTTATAGAGACATAGTATTGCTACATCTCTACATTCATTTATATTCATATTTTTAACGTGAGATCGACGAGTGCTATTTTGACCTCTCCCCCAGCCCCTCTCCTGGTAGGAGAGGGGAGCAAAAACTCTCCTTACTCGTTACTCCTCTCTCGCCTTTTAAAAGAGGGAGGCTGGGAAGGAGATATCTGTCGAACTCACGTTATTTATAATATGTTCGTTTGAAGCTTGCGATTATAAACACGTGCTAGAAATGAGTGAGTTTATAATTTACACAGCCTGATTTTTTTGATGTTAAAATGTCTTCTACAATGCCATTCATGATTTTACAATCTCTTCCAGTACTAGCATTGAGTAAGGCTCTGTACATCTAGTTTTTCTTTAAAAATCTATTTTTGGTAAATTCCTAAACTGGAAAAATTATCCAGTTTTAGATTTGTATAAAAAATAAACAAGCTCAAACAAGTAAGAAAAAATCTTTAAACAATAGATTTTTGGATGGTAAATAAAACAATCTCTTGAAAATTATAAAAGTCGGAAATAAAAATGAAAATACTTGCTTTTTTTTGAAAACAATGGTAGATGTAAAACCAAGCAGCACCCGAATAAAGAACTTAGTGTTTTTAGTTGTAGACGTATTGGCAATTGGTTTGATAGATAATGCTGCAAAAATTAACATAAGATAAATTTCAATAATTAGCCGTAGAATCGAGAGGCTTTTACAATGAAAACTTTGGAATCTAGCAATAAAGATCGGAGATATTTTGGATAATTACTTCGCTCAATTTTAACCAAATAGAAATTTTCTAGGATCTTGCATAAAACTCAAAGAGTAGACTGATTGTTATTTGAAGGGTTAAACAAACAACAAACAACATTCTTAAGTTTAGACATCACAACTCAAATAGTTGCAATTAGGAGATTCAAGACAATGATTATAGTTATGAAATTAGGTACGCCATCAACAGAGATCGAGCGTGTTGTTAAAGAAATCAGTCATTATCAAATCACCCCAGAGGTATGCCAAGGTCAACATAAAACAGTAATTGGCTTAGTTGGCGAAACGGCAGAAATTGACACTAGGCAGATTCAAAATATTAGCCTTTTTATCGAGCAGGTTATCCGAGTAAAAAAACCATTTAAACGTGCTTCTTTAGAATTCCGCTATGGAGAACATAGTGAAGTGGTTGTACCTACACCTAATGGAGCTGTTACCTTTGGACAAACCCATCCTTTAGTTGTAGTTGCTGGGCCATGTTCTGTTGAAAACGAGCAAATGATTGTTGAAACAGCACAGATAGTAAAAGCAGCAGGGGCACAGTTTCTCCGAGGTGGGGCGTACAAACCTCGGACTTCACCTTATGCATTCCAAGGACATGGCGAAAGCGCATTAGGTTTGTTAGCAAAAGCTCGCGAAGTTACTGGTTTGGGTATTATCACAGAAGTTATGGATGCAGCTGATTTAGACAAGATTGTTGAAGTAGCAGACGTAATCCAAATTGGTGCCCGCAATATGCAGAATTTCTCCCTACTGAAGAAAGTAGGCGCTACTGGTAAAGCAGTGTTATTGAAGCGGGGACTATCAGCCACAATTGAAGATTGGTTGATGTCAGCTGAATATATTTTGGCAGCAGGTAATCCCAATGTAATTTTGTGCGAACGGGGAATTCGCACCTTTGACCGACAGTATACACGGAATACCCTTGATATATCTGCAATCCCTGTCTTGCGGACTTTGACTCACTTACCAATTATGATTGACCCTAGCCACGCCACCGGGAAATCAGAGTTTGTCCAACCGATGACTTTGGCTGCCTTGGCAGCTGGCGCAGATTCCTTAATGATTGAAGTTCACCCTAACCCAGCTAAGGCTCTTTCAGATGGGCCTCAATCTTTAACACCGGAAGCATTTGAAGAATTAATGCTAGAAATGGCTTCTTTAGCTAAGTTCTTTGGTCGTTGGTCTAAACAACATAGCGTTACCCCCAAGTTTGCTGCACGAGTTTCTACCACCGCCATTAGGGCTTTATAAGCCTGCCATTACCCTACCAACTAGGACATCCAATCAGTCCATCATCTGTGCAATCTAAATAATAATTGGAAGTTCAATGAATACAACATCACTCAACAAAAACAAGACCTTTCAACCTTCTGTAACCTCCCTAGTAAATTCCAGTAAAACTGTAGTTGTAGGCAACCAAGACCTAACAATAGACGAAGTAGCTAGTGTGTCCCGTCAGGGTGTTCAAGTACGCCTAACCGATAATCGAGATGTTGTGCAAGGCGTTCAAGCATCGTGCGATTACATTAGTAATGCTGTGGAATCTGGTCAACCAATTTATGGTGTGACAAGTGGTTTTGGTGGCATGGCCAATGTTGTCATTTCCCCTGAATCTGCGGCACTGCTTCAGAACAACCTGATTTGGTATCACAAAACCGGAGCCGGACAAAAATTACCGCTAGCTGATGTCCGCGCCGCCATGCTTTTGCGTGCTAACTCCCACTTGTATGGTGCATCTGGTATTCGTCTAGAACTTATCCAGCGTATGGAAACTTTCTTAAATGCTGGTGTCACACCCCATGTATATGAATTTGGATCTATTGGTGCAAGTGGTGATTTAGTGCCTTTATCCTACATTACTGGCGCATTGGTTGGTTTAGACCGTTGTTATACTGTTGACTTTAACGGCGAAGAAGTCGATGCGCCGACAGCATTGAGTCATCTGGGTTTAGAGCCATTACAATTACTTCCTAAAGAAGGATTGGCAATGATGAATGGCACCTCAGTCATGACAGGTATTGCTGCCAATTGTGTCTACGACACCAGAGTTTTATTAGCTCTCTCAATGGGGGCACATGCCCTAGCAATTCAAGGTTTGAATGGTACCAATCAATCATTCCACCCATTTATTCATCAACTCAAACCACATTCAGGGCAAAAATGGGCTGCGAACCAAATGCTGAACTTACTAGCAGGTTCACGCTTAGTCCGCGAAGAACTAGATGGTTCTCACAACTATCGGGGTGGAGATCCAATTCAAGACCGTTATTCACTGCGCTGTTTACCACAATATATGGGGCCGATTGTAGATGGGATCGAGCAGATTAAAAAACAAATCGAAGTAGAAATTAATTCTGTCACCGACAACCCACTGATCGATGTTGAGAACCAAGTTAGCTATCATGGCGGTAATTTCTTGGGACAGTATATCGGTGTAGGAATGGATCGGTTGCGCTACTACATCGGGTTGTTGGCTAAACATTTGGATGTGCAAATAGCCTATCTGGTAGCGCCAGAATTTAACAATGGCCTGCCAGCATCTTTGGTAGGGAACCGAGAGCGCAGTGTCAATATGGGGCTAAAAGGTCTGCAAATATCTGGGAACTCGATCATGCCATTGTTAACCTTCTATGGAAATTCGATCGCAGACAGATTTCCTACCCATGCCGAACAATTTAACCAAAATATCAACAGTCAAGGTTTTGCTTCGGCAAACTTAGCGCGTCGCTCAGTAGATACCTTCCAACAGTATATGGCGATCGCTTTGATATTTGGGCTACAAGCGGTTGATTTACGCACCTATTTAGTTGCAGACCATTATGATGCTCGTGCTTGTTTATCTCCTGCTACCAGAGATTTATATATGGCAGTGCGCGATGTCATCGGACAACCAGCTTCATCTGACCGTCCTTATATCTGGAACGACCACGAACAACCTCTTGACGAACATATTGCCCGGATTAGTGCAGATATCGCATCTGGTGGGCAGATTGTGCAAGCAGTTCAAGATATTTTGTCAAGTCTCAATTAAATCTTGAGGACAGTTAAGATGCACAAACAGAGTATTTCACCAAGAGTCAGCAAAGCTCCTCCCGGCCCTATTGGCTACCCGATTATAGGCAACCTCCCGCAAATGTTGCGGAATCCACTACAGTTTCTCACGAATGCCGTACAGGAGTATGGCGAAGTAGTCCATCTGGGGGCAATGGGGCCTCAACAACTTTATTTAGTCTCTCATCCAGATCATCTGAAGTATATCCTGCAAGAAAATAGCCGCAACTACATTAAAGGCGAAAACTTTAAATCAATTAAGCAGGTAATCGGTAATGGTCTAGCAGTTGCCGAGGGTGACTCCTGGCGGCGCGAACGCCGCTTAATGCAACCAACCTTTCATCGCCATCGGGTTGGAGCATTAGTCACTTTCATGACCAAAACCATTAGCCAAATGCTAGATACCTGGAGCAGCATCGGCTCAGACAAACCCCTAGATGTGTTTGCACAGATGATGCAACTAGCCCAGCATATCCTCCTCAAGAGTTTGTTGAGCATTGATTCTGAAGACGAAATTTCCGAGATGAATCAAGCATGGGATACTGCTTACGAGTATCTTAGTAGTCAACTATGGGCAGTCTTCAAACTACCTCTATGGATACCCACACCGAAAAACCGCGCCTTTGTGCAAGCGATGGGAACACTAGATAGAATCGTCTATCGGATTATTCGCTCCCGTCGGGAAAATAGTAATAGTCCTGACGACCTGCTCTCTATGCTGATGGATACTTACGATGAAGAATCTGGTCAGAGAATGAGCGATCAACAACTGCGCGATGAGATTATGACCATCTTTACCGGTGGATTTGAAACCTCAGCAGCTGTACTTGCATGGACTTGGTACTTGCTCTCTCTTCATCCTCACGTCGAAAGTCGGCTTCAAGATGAACTCAAGAGGGTTTTAAATGGGCGTACCCCGACTCTCGAAGATTTACCAAACCTGAAATATACCAGGATGGTACTCGAAGAATCGATGCGGCTTTATCCTGGTGCATGGGTCTATACTCGCACTAACTTACAGGCTGACGAGGTTGGAGGCTATCACATACCAGCTAACTCTGTAATCATGATTAGCCCTTATGTCACCCATCGCCTACCGGCTTTTTGGGAGAATCCCGAAGACTTTGACCCTGAGCGCTTTACAAAAGAACAAGCGGCTGCGCGTCCCCGCTATGCTTACTACCCCTTCGGCGGCGGCCCACGCCAATGCATAGGTGAGATATTTGCGATGACTGAAATGCAGTTGATAGTTGCAATGGTAGCTCAAAAATATCGGCTGCACTTAGTACCTGGACATCCAGTTGAGGAAGAGCCAATGTTTACATTACGTCCCCGTCACGGCATCCTCATGACATTGGAACCAAAAATCAGTTTTGGTGATGTTTACACACCAAATATTCAGAAAGGAATCACACTAAGATAAACGCAAACCTTGAATTTAACTGGCTTTTGGGTGTAGGGAAAAACATCACAATACTTGGCGCGGTAGTGCTTCACTTACACCCAGCCTTAGCAATGATTTTACTTTTGATTCGTGCCATTCTATTCCAAAAGTTTTGTTAACTTAATTTGTTGCCATACTCAGATGAAAGAGAGACTTTTAAGTTATGAATATCGCCAATCATATCGAGCGCGGTCATTTATTATTTCCTGAGAAAATCGCCCTGATTTTTGAAGATAAATCTTTTACTTACAGCCATCTAGATCGGTTAGTAAATCGAGTAGCTAATAGTTTACAAGGATTGGGAATAAAAAGAGGCGATCGCGTGGCCTTGTTTTTGCCAAATATTCCAGAGTTCATTACTTCTTATATTGGCATTCTCAAAATTGGTGCGATCGCTGTTTCTGTAAATGTGATGTTGAAAAGTTCTGAAGTCAGCTATATTCTTCACGATTGTGCTGCTAAAGCCATCATCACCACAGAGTCAGGTAGTTTGGAGGTATTAGAGGCAGATTTACCAGAATTACAACACATTTTGATTGCAGAAGGTAGCGCCAAAAAGGGGATAAGTTTAGCCCAACTAACAGAAACCTCTTCTCCGAATGCCCGCGCTGTGAAAATGGATCGCCATGCTCCTGCTAGCATAGTCTACACATCAGGAACTACAGGTTTTCCTAAAGGAGCTACTCTTTCTCACGGCAATATCATCTCTAATATGTATTCCCAAAATCGTTGTTGTGGAATGCAAGCTAATGACCAATTATTACTTTTTCTACCACTATTTCATTGTTTTGGTCAAAACGCCATTCTCAATGCTGCGCTCAATACTTGTTCCACCCTCGTCCTGCAACGGCGGTTCGATCTGACACAAGTCTTGAATGCGATCGCTACTCATAAAATCACCATGTTCTTTGGTGTGCCGACAGTATTCATCAAAATCTTAAATAGCAACATACCTCAGCAAACCTTTGAGAGCATACGTTATTACTTTTCTGCTGCGGCACCTATGCCAATTGAAATAGCTCAAATTTGGCAGAAAAAGTATGGAAAAGTGATTCATGAAGGCTATGGTTTAACTGAAACATCACCATGTGCATGTTATAACCACGACTTGAAATACAAACTCGGTTCCATTGGCGCTCCCATTGAAAATGTAGAAATGAAAATTGTTGATGCTGACGATCATCAGGTACAGCCTGGTGAATTGGGTGAGATTGTCATCCGCGGCCCCAACGTCATGCTTGGTTATTGGAATCGCCCATTTGAAACTGCTGAAGTCATTAAAAATGGTTGGTTATATACTGGCGATATTGGTCGAATGGATGAAGACGGTTTTTTCTACATCGTCGATCGCTTAAAAGACATGATTAATGTCTCTGGATTTAAAGTATATCCAACTGAAGTTGAAAATGTCATTTATCAGCATCCAGCAGTTGCCGAAGTAGCTATTTATGGCATTCCTGATAGTTTCAAAGGTGAGATAATCCAGGCGAATATCGTAGCTAAATCTGGTAAAGAAGTTACAGAAAAGCAAATCATTGAATTCTGTCGGCAAAAAATGGCAGTCTACAAAATACCCCATGTAATTAACTTCGTGGATTCAATTCCTAAAAATCCTACAGGTAAAGTACTCAAGCGAGTTCTACGTAAGCAATCAACATCTCAATTCGCTACTATTACCTATTAATTGACAACCCAAACAAACACCAAAATAAAAAAATAAATAGAGGTTTCATCGATGCGTCATACTAATGTTAGAACTAATCATAAGTCAGTTGAACATACAATAGCTGAATCTGCTATTGGATCGCAATCCACAAGTTCTTCTTTGCTATCCCCTCATGGAAAGCCCAGCTACTCAGAATCAACTGAAATAACAGTTGCAGCAGCTATAGTCAAAATGCTCGAAGATTTGGGAGTACGCCAAGCTTTTGGTCTATTTGGAGGTGGAATTACGCCACTGGTAGCTATGCTAGAGCAAAGCTCAATCCAGGTGCTGCAATTTCGTCACGAAACCGGAGCAGCCTTTGCAGCTATTGAGTCGTACTTTGCCAATAGTCGTCCTGTGGTAGTATTCACCACAACCGGGCCAGGAATTACCAACGCCCTGACTGGAATGTTTGCTGCACGCTGGGAAGGTGCAAAGGTAATTTTTCTCTCTCCTTCTACCTCAACACAGCAACGTGGACGCTGGGCTTTTCAAGAAACTAGTGCCTACACAATGTCCAATACAAGTATTTTTACTTCAGGAAAGCTGTTCCATTATGCAACGACTATTGAATGCAGCGATGAACTTCCAGTAACTGCTCGCAGACTTGCCCTCGGTCTAGGACAACCTGGTAGCTTTGTTGCACATTTAAGTGTCCCCCCGGTGATTCAGACAAGTTTTCTCAAGGCATCAATACCCCGTATAACTAGCTCACTAATTCTGCCATCTGCGGGAGAAGATACTGTTTGGAAATCTGTACAATTGTTATCTGAAGGGCCGTTTGCTATTTGGGTGGGCTTTGGTGCTAAGGATGCCGGAGAAGAAATCCGCCAACTTGCCGAGAGAACCGGATCTGCCGTAATGTGTTCGCCTCGTGCTAAGGGTATATTTCCTGAAGATCATCCTCAGTTTGTGGGTGTGACAGGCTTCGGTGGACATTCCTCAGTTCTGACATATATGCAATCACAAAGTCCTCTGCGCGTACTGGTTTTGGGAACAAAATTGAGTGAATTTACCTCATTCTGGAATCTGGAAATGATTCCCTCACGCGGTTTTATACATGTCGATATTGACCCGGAAGTACCTGGAGTTGCTTATCCATCTGTTGAGACAGTGCCTATCCAGTCTGATGTCGGAGAATTTGTTAAAGCATTATTGAAGCATTTTCCCAAGCGTTCCGATCGATTACCAGTCTTGTCGCTGCCCCGACCCAAATTCGATCCAATTGATTCTCAGAATGATGGTTTAATTAGACCAGAAATACTGATGGATCGGATTCAACGTGTAATTGTCGAAAATAGTGATGCAATAGTAATTACCGAGGCGGGTAACTCCTTTGCTTGGGGAACCCACTGGCTACGGTTTAACACCCCTAGACGATATCGAGTCAGTACTGGTTTTGGGTCAATGGGTCATGCTGCTACTGGTGTTGTCGGTGCTGCACTGGCACGCAATAGTAAAGCTGTTGCTATTCTTGGGGACGGAGCTATGCTCATGAACAGCGAGATTAGTACTGCTGTCAAATACAAAATTCCTGCCGTTTGGATTGTACTCAACGATGGCCATTACAATATGTGCGACCAGGGGATGAACTTGTTGGGATTTAACGGTGTAGACGCAGAGATACCCAGTACCGATTTCGTCATGATTGCTCGTGGGATGGGAGCTGATGGCATCCGGGTGGAGCAGGAAGCCGATGTCGAAGCCGCTTTAGAAAAAGGGCTGATTTCAAATGTCCCCTTTGTGATTGATGTCGTAATCGATCCGACCAGACCTGCCCCCATTGGCGCTCGGATTCAAAGTTTGATTTCACAAGTTGCAAAAGAATCTTAATTTTCTTAATTTTAAGGAGTAATATCATGACACATCAACCAGTAGGTATTCGTTCAGTTGCCCTTAACTTCCCTAGCATTGTGCGTACCAACGATTATTGGCAACAGAATTACCCAGAATTGGTAACTGAGGCAGAGAGCAGAACCCTCGCGAAGCTGTTTAAACCTGCTGAACCTGCCGTTAACCAAAAAGAGCAAGACCTCCTCTGGTCTGAAGCTATAAGACCTTATCTGTCCGATCCCTTCCGAGGTACTGTTGAGCGGCGGGTGCTGGCTCCTGGTGAAACATCGTTAGCCTTAGAGTATGGGGCAGCTATAAGTGCCCTGGAAGCAGCAGAACTTTCCACAGATGAAGTCGATCTGATGATTGTAACTACTCTGTTTCCTGAGCAAATCGCTCCCGGTAATGCTTCTTATCTCGCCCGAAAATTAGGACTGAACTGCCCCGCCTGGAATTTGGAGTCAACTTGTTCGAGTGCTTTAGTGGCAATGCAGAACGCCTCGGCGTTAGTGCAAACCGGAGAGTACCGGAATGTCCTAGTAGTGATTTCGTGCATCTATTCGCACTTTGTTGATGAAGATGATACCCTTTCGTGGTTTATGGCCGATGGTGCTGGTGCATTTTTAGTTAGTACCCTCAAACCGAACCAAGGCGTCTTGGGTACGAAAATTGTTCACACTCAAGCAACTTGTGGTGCTTTCTTTAATGAACTAGTTACAGACGCGAATGGCTTGCCAAGGATGCGGATACAGACTGGTGAAAGCGCCAGTAAGCAACTAGGCGGCACATCTGTTGATCTTGTCCGTACTTGCTGTGAAGGTGCGATCGCATCTGCTGGTGTTAGTCTCAATGATATTAAGTTCTTTGCTTTCAATACACCAACTGCCTGGTACGCTAATCTGTGTGCCCGCTCACTAGGTATCGATCCAGACCGTACAATCAATCTCTACCCGTATTATGCAAACATTGGGCCTGTCCTCCCCATTGCCAATCTGTACTACGGCGCTCAATCAAAGAAAATTCGCGAAAACGATTTAGTGCTTGTTTATACTATTGGTTCAGCATCTACTGCTGCTGCCACCGTCATGCGCTGGGGTGAAGTCAAACTGGGAACCCTCCCTGCTTCCGCAGTCAATCTGAATAAGTCAGTTAGCAACATCCTGACTACTGTATAGCAATTAATCTCAAAATCATCTCACAGGAGTTTCTCAAAGAAACTCCTGTGAATGAACCAACAATTCCACAGTTTCTATTGGTGGAAAACTGAAAATATTTGCCTACATAATTTGCCATCATAATCAGGAGAACAAAAATGTCTCAAGATCAGAAACAAAAACAAGCTCAAACTTCTACTAATTTCTACTTCCCTAAGACCTTAACTGCACCTGGTCAACTCTTTGGCACATTTGAAGACAATATACTGGTTGGTAGTACAGGCAACGATCAAATTTTTGGTTTGGCGGGCGACGATCTCATTTCGGGACGTGAAGGTGATGACTTCATCGTTAGTGGGACTGGAAATAAACTAGTGATTGCTGGGCCTGGAAATGATACTGTTGCGGCCACAGGAGGCAACCAATTCATTTTAGGTGGTGCCGGAAATGATGAACTTGCGGGTGCTAACGGCAATGACCTGATACTTGGTGAAGATGGCGACGATTTTATCAATGGTAAAGACGGGATTGATGATATTTCGGGTGGTACTGGCAACGATTTCATCTTGGGCGGTCTTGGGAATGACAAAATTTTGGGTGATGATGGCAACGACCGAGTTTTTGGTGGAGAAGGTGATGACGACATTTCTGGTGTCGCCGGAGAAGACTATATAGATGGTGGTTTAGGGAGCGATCGCGTCTTGGGTGGTTTTGATGACGATCGAGTTTTTGGTGGAGAAGGTAACGATATAGTTGTTGGTTCGGTCGGTAATGACTATGTAAATGGTGGTTCTGGAGATGATGTAATTATTGGCAGTAATCCATTTATCCGCATACCTGGACTGGACGGTATTGAAAGAGATGAGATGCTCGGTGGTTCAGGGCACGATACTTTTGTACTTGGGGATGTTGCTGAATCCTACTATGATAATAAAGGTGGCTCTGACGTTTCTGACGCTGGTTTAATTGTTGACTTCAACCCTGATGAGGATTTCATTCAACTGAAAAAGTTGACAGATGGTAGCACTTATGTAGTATCTCCTGGGCCTAATTCGACTGCGGGAAATGAATACACTACAGACATACTCATCAGTCGGCCAAATCACCCGCTAGAACTGATTGCTAGCGTGCAAAGCGTGAAAAATCTGGATTTAAACGATAGTTACTTCGTTTATGTTTCCGCCGATGCCGGATTAATTGTTGGCACAAATAGTAATGATGTTATCGGTGGCACTACGGGTGACGATAACATTTATGGTTTAGACGGCAACGATTTGATCGACAGCCGTGACGGCAACGATTCTATCTATGCTGGGGCAGGAAATGATTTGATTGTTTCTACTTCTGGAGATGATGTTGTCTCAGCTGGAACTGGTGATGACATCGTTGCCGCAGGTTTTGGGAATGACATTATTTCGGGTGGCGATGGTCTTGACCAATTATTAGGCGACGAAGGCGATAACTTTCTGGATGGTGGTTCTGGAACTGATGACCTTTTTGGGGGAGTCGGGGACGATGTTATTTTAGGTGGTGATGGCAACGATCGCATTTTTGGAGAAATCGGCAACGATCAAATCAATGGTGAAGATGATAATGACGACCTCAATGGCGGAGATGGTAACGATACTATTTATAGTGGTTTAGGTAAGGATAGAGTTTTAGGTGGTGCCGGTAATGACCGGATATTAGGTCAAGAAGGTAACGACATCCTTGATGGTGATGTCGGGAATGACATCATCAATGGTGGAGATGGTGATGACTTCCTTAATGGTGCGGATGGCAAAGACAACCTCTATGGTGGTACTGGCAATGATATTATCGTCGGTGGGACAGAAGCAGACTTACTAGTTGGTGCATCCGGGAACGATTTTCTCTCTGGTGAAGCTGGAGATGATGTGATTGTTGGTGTTGACCCATTCGATCCGTTATTTGGGTTTGGTCGTGGTGAAGTTGATACGCTCACCGGCAATCAAGGCAGAGATACATTTATTCTGGGGAATAACGGTCATGTATTTTATGATAGTGGCAGTTCTGATGTTTATGATGCTGCGATCGTTACTGACTTCAAAAAGAATGAAGATTTCATCCAATTGCAAAGTGTAACGGATGCTAATTATGTTTTAGCTACAGGTTCTAGCTCTCCTTCAGGTGTAGCATCCACAGATATATTTTTACAAAGAGCAAATCAGCCTCTAGAGTTGATTGCTACTGTCCAAGGAGTCACAGGTTTAAATCTGAGTGATAGCTATTTCGTTCGCGTTTAAAAAGTCTCAGGAAATTCCCAGTTAGTCGTTTTTTACGATAGGTTATTGGAAATTACCAACATTGAGATTTGGCAAATCAAATCTGGGAAACTGGCTTTAGAGGATGTTTGAAAAGTCATGATTGATGTGTCAAATATTTTTTTACCACTCCCTAACCCTGCCCGGATGTATTGGGGAGAGAATCGGATTTTTCTTGTTTCCCCCCTTTATAAGGGGGGTAAAAACGCAATTAAAATCACAGTTAACCACTTTTCAAACAACCTCTTAGCGATCGCATATATTTTCAGCAGTAAAAAATATTTTGTTTGGAAAATTATTTCTTCATCGCTATGCCAGTTTCCTAGTATTTTGTAACTTAAATTTTTGGAAGTAATCAATTATGAAACTGCGTTCTCAGCACAAATTATTAGGGTTTATACCACTTTTATTTACCTTGGGCTTAACTACTCCTGTAATTTCTTTTAGTAGTCCGGCTCTTGCTAGTGAATTCAGTTTGCAATCAGAACCTTACGACCCACTGAAAACCCATTTGGAATTGTTTACAGAACCTTGGTCTCAAAATCCCACAGTTAAGGCAGCCCTTCAAGCAGATAACGGCAACTTGCAGTTACTTACTAAGAATAAAAAAGTTTTTTATGACGAAATTTCTGTTTTGGTTGACAAAATGCCCCAAGGGCTAACGCCTACAGATTTTCTCTTAGAAATAGCTAAAGACCCAAATGGGGCAATAAATTATCAATCTTTTGATGATTATCTCTCTAGCGGTGATGATACGCTCAATCAGCTAATTCCCAGGAACACCTCCACACCACCAAAGGTAGGCGATATTTATGATATAAAATTGCGCCTTTTTGCAGCACTGGGTCTTCCTAATTACGAAGATGATGTTTCTGTGATGCTTACAGATTTGACCGACGATCATTTTACCTTATCAACTATTACCAGTGGCGTAACGGGAAAACATCCAGTGAACGGCTCAAGAAAATTTGGGTTTAAAGAAAACCCAGATGGTACGCTGACATTTTATACTAACTCTGTCACACAGTTGACTAATGTATTTGGAGATTTTGGTGGTGATTTCGGGGGGCCTCCTGAAATGGGTTGGACAAACTATATCAAAGGTTTAAGTCAAGAAGTTCGTAATAGAGGCGGGGAATCTGAGGAAAGTACTCTGAGAAAATTCACCGCTACTTATCCTGGTTTACCAGTTTCTTCTATCGCTGTCCCAGAACCAACTTCTACATTAGGGATTTTGGGCTTTACTGCTTATATTGCTACAAATTTAGTACGGAAAACTAGACAAAAAAATAGAACTTTAATCAAGTCTGAAAAGTCAAATAAAATATTTAGAGTTAAGGAGTTTAGATAATGCTTCAGCGTCAAGTTATCGTAATTGGTGCAACTGGTTTGCTTGGCGGCAAAGTGGTTAAAGAACTGCTGCAAAAAGGTCATAGAGTCCGTGCTTTAGTTCGCCCTGGAACTGAAGCTTCTCACTTGCAAGCTCAAGGTGTGGAAATAGTTCGGGGCGACATAACCGAGTATGAGACACTTTTGCCTGCAATGCATAATATTGATGTTGTAATTACAACGGCTAACGGTTACTCACATAGAAAGAAAGGAGACTCTTTAGAAAACACTGACGACAAGGGAAATCGCAATCTGGTTGATGCAGCCAAGCAAATGCAAATTAAATTGTTCGTTTTTACAAGTATTTTGACGGCAGAAAAAGCAAAATCTGTACCTCACTTTTATCAGAAATCTGTGACTGAGGATTATATTGAGAAATCTGGAGTTCCTTTTGTATCGTTGCGACCAGGCGGATTCGTTGATACACTATTGGGCTTTAGTCTTAAAGATATCAAAAATGGTAAATTTCGAGCTATGGCTGATGCAGACGCGCCAGCATCGACGATTCACTCAGATGATGTGGCCCGGTATCTTGTCTTAGCTATTGAGACACCTGAAGCTGTAGGACATCGCATCGATTTGGGCACTGAACAGCCAACTAACCTTAGAGAAATTGCTAATTTGCTCTCAGAAATAACTGGGCAGAAAGTGCAATTGCAAACAATTCCACCTTTGGTCAAAACAATCTTGTTTAAGTTTATGGCAGTTATTAATCCTATGTTTCGGGGTACTGATAAGGCTATGGAATATGTTTCTTCAGGTAAATATGTAGCTGATACTACTTTGCAACGTCGTTTATTTGCTGAGGTTCCGTCTTTGAGAGATTCTATTAGACGTTGGGCAAACCAAAATGGGCTGGCGGTAACGAGGTAATTTATTAGCATCAGTTTGATCCAAACAATCCCATCCAAACTAGTTTGGATGGGAACAAAAAGAGTGGAATCTACATCTATTGAGGTTTTTATGGGCGATCGCAACCCTAAAAAATATAGGGTGAACTTAATAGCGATCGCAATTACTGCAATATTGCTACAATCCAAATTCTAAAGTGTTTTCTCAGACTTTTTGCGTAAATATCAAATAAAGACGCGATAAATAAGTATCATCCGTAACTATTTCCTACCAAACTTGAATCTTGTAAGTCAAGTTCCAGATTAATAAATCCACATTTATTCGCAAATGCAGACATAAATACTCAACACTTGACTAAACAAGAAAATATTCAAGCAATAAAGCCTATGTCTGCGCTTATAACATCAAACCAAAACTAGCTCACCATCAATTCAGATCGAAAGGAGAACAAGAATGACAGAATATAATCGCTTTCAACAGACACCAGCCAACAAATCGAGTAAGTCATTGTGGGTGGTTGGAGACTTGGTAAAATTTATCTCAACTGGCGAAGATACTGGTGGTAAATACGATCTATTTGATGCTTATGTTCCATCAAATGTCGGGACTACACCGCATATCCACCTTCAGCAAGACGAAGGATTTTACATTGTCGAGGGAACTGTAAAATTTCAGTTGAACGATCGAGTTATTACCGCAACTCCTGGAACTTTTGTGAATGTGCCTAAAGGGCAAACCCACGCCTATCGCAATCTTGAAGATCGGCCAGCGAGAATGATTATCCAAGGTATTCCCTCCGGGCTTGACAAATTGATTGAGGATACAAGTCGTCCAGGGACAGATATATCTGCGGCTTTTCCGCTATTTACAGATGAAGGACTTGATAAAATCGTGCAAGCCTTTAAGGATAACGCATCAGTACCCCTAGACTCAATAATTTTTGCTGGCACTGAATACAGCGTCAATGAAGATGGTTCTCCCATAGCAGCAGTAACTTTGATCCGCCCGTTAGATGATACAGGGGCAGTTGGCGCTACTATCACTTTAAAAGATGGTACTGCTAAATATCTCGAAGATTATAACGGTTCTCAACAGATAAAGGTTAACTTTGCTGACGGAGAAAGAGTTAAAGTTGTAAACATTGCGATCGTTGATGATAATTCAATCGAGGCTAATAAAACTATCAACCTCACCTTAAGCGATGCTACAGGCGGCGCAATTATTGGGCTATTGCAGAATACGGCTACTCTCACAATTGTAGACAATGACGCTCGACCCAAAGGAAAAAATGGTGTTCTTCTGGTTGGAGATGATAGTGATAACATCCTTATCGGTGGGAAAAGCAGTGAAAACATTATTGGTGGAAAAGGAAACGACCTCCTTACGGGTGGTGGAAATATAGACTTGTTTACAGTTCAACTTGGTAACGGCATCGACACCATTACTGACTTTGGTGGTGTAGGGTCGGGATCTCGGCCATCTACAGACGTATCTGCTGAAATTGATACTCTAAAATTTGAGGGTAATGGGCTGACTGCTAGAAATCTGCTCTTAACTCAGAATCAAGATGATCTGCTCATAACCTTTGAGGGAGTTGAGAATACTGGGGTCGTCTTGCAAAAATTTGCCTTACAAAACCTAGATAACCTTCGCCAAGCCACAGGTGCATCGGTGGATATTGGCAATATTTTGTTTAACGGGCAGACGGGGTTTCAAGACAGCTTTGATGTCTTGAATGCGAATGAACAAAGGAGTAGTGTTTACAATCGTAACTCGGTAACATTCCTGAACGATCTTAATAATAATACTAGTGGCTTTGACAAATCTAATGATGTTATTAACGGTCAGGGTGGCAATGACTATCTGTTGGGGTTGAGCGGTGATGACTTGCTTCGGGGCGGTGCTGGCAATGATACCCTTGTAGGCGGCTTTGGTTGGGATACTCTGATTGGTGGTAGTGGCAAAGACACATTCTCCTTTACATCTGGATCGGGGATTGATACCATTGTTGACTTTACTGATGGGGAAGATTCTATTGGGCTTTTTGGTGGTCTGACATTTGCCGATTTAACAATCTATCAAGGTACTGGTGGTAGTGTAAATGATACTTTGATTAATATTACTAGCAGCAATGAGCCTTTAACGATCTTGAGTGGGGTACAAGTCAGTACTATAACAAGTGCTGATTTCTTGATTGTCTAGCTTTCTTTAACTAATCTGAGATTGCCAAATAAAACTATCAACAATTGAGATTTACAATTGGCAATTGCTGTGTACAGAAAAACTTAAATACGCAACCTTCAAATTAATATGGATAAGCTCACTTTTTCAACGCACATAGATCAACATTCCAGCGTGTCAAAGGTATCGGGAGAATGGCGAGTCCGAGGACTTCGAGGCGCAACGACAGTCAGCTACAACTCTATAAAAGCAATTACTGAGGCTGTAGATGAATTATTAAACGCCTTAGAAACAAACAATGTTTTAGATCCTGATGAAATCGTCAGTGTTACCTTTTCGGCAACTTCAGATTTGGATGCAATGTTTCCGGCGGCGGTAGCACGTCGTCGTCCTGGTTGGGATCGAGTTCCTTTGCTAGATGTGCAACAGATGCAGGTTGCCAATAGCCTCGATCGCTGCATTCGGGTGCTAATCCACTTAAACACTCCTCTACCCCAGAATGCATTACGCCCAGTCTATCTACACCGTGCCGCTCAGTTACGTCCAGATATAGCATTGTTACGTTAGGCGATCGCAAAACCTCATCCAAAAATTTAAGCTAGCACACAGCTTTTTACGAGAAGAAGTCAATGGTGCTGGCGAGGAAAGTACTTATGTGATAATGCCCTAAGGGACTTCCAAATAAAAAATAATCAATCGCTTTGGAAAGACTTGGGAGAGATATTGCTACCAAGTCTACCTTGTCCCCCCTGCTTTTATTGGATGCAAAAATTGAGTAATTTAATTTTTGGATGTCCCTAAGTGTATTACTGGCAGCTAAAGAAGTTGGACAAAAACAATCATCTTTTGTAATTCAGGAGGCAGGAGACGGAAGGGAACCCATATTTAAAAACGTGGGAGACATTGCAGTTTTGGCTGATAAATATCTCTGGATCTACCCTCTTGCGGTAAAGTTGCATAAGAATGTGCATCTAAAGCCAGGAGGAAAGAGTTGTGAAAGCAGTCTTGATGACAGCAGCTGGCAATCCCGAAGTTCTACAAGTGCAGGATGTGCCAAACCCTGCTGTTCCTGTCGGGAATACTGAACTTTTAGTGCGTTTAGTGGCGGCTGGCATTAACCCCATTGACACTAAACTTCGGAGTCGAGGCAGTTTCTACCCCGATCGCACGCCGACAATTTTAGGATGCGATGGTGCAGGGATCGTGGAAGCAGTAGGTGCTGGCGTTCAGCGTTTTCGCGCAGGTGATGAAGTATATTTTTGCTATGGTGGCTTGGGCGCACACCAAGGAAATTACGCTGAATATACCGTTGTTGATGAGCGGTTTGTGGCACGTAAACCCGCCTCTATCTCCTTTGCCGAAGCCGCAGCAGCACCTTTAGTATTAATCACCGCCTGGGAAGCTTTATATGAACGGGGACGATTAGAACCTGGGGAACGGGTTTTGATTCATGCGGGTGCTGGTGGTGTCGGCCATGTAGCAATTCAATTGGCGAAACTCAAAGGTGCTACTGTTTCCACCACAGTGGGTTCTGAAGAAAAAGCTAATTTTGTCAAAGAACTCGGTGCCGATAATGTAATTTTTTACAAACAAACAGACTTTGTGCAAGCGGTATTAGATTGGACTGGTGGCGAAGGCGTAGACTTGGCTTTTGATACCGTTGGTGGCGAAACCTTTCACAAAACCTTCCCCGCAGTGCGAGTCTATGGCGATATTGTGACGATTCTCGAACCAAATGCCAATACTGTTTGGAAAACTGCTAGAACTCGCAACCTCCGCATTGGTTTAGAATTCATGTTGGCACCAGCCTTGCTAGGATTACAAGATAGTCTCCACCATCATGCAGAAATTCTCGAACAATCTGCCACCTGGATCGATGAAGGCAAATTAAAAATCCATGTGAGTCACAAATTTCCCTTAAAAGAAGCAGCTAAAGCCCACCAATTAATTGAAAGTGGGTCTGTGACAGGTAAAATTGTTCTGCTGATTAGTGACGAACGATCGAAACAATTTGCATAATTTATCTTTTAAACGCAAAGGCACGCAGAGGTTAAACGCAAAGGTACACAGAGGAGTTTCTTGGCGTACCTCTGCGCTTCCCTTAGCGTTCCTTTGCGTTTTACTCTTCCTCCCCCTACCAGCTTCGGCAGCACAAACACAACCAGAACGCACACCCTTAACCCTAGAATTATTGCAAGAACGACTACGCACACCGATACTCCGCGAAGGAAATTTAACCGTAGATTTGCAAAAAATGGCGATCGATTTACGCCCAGAAAACGCCAGCTTTCGTGATACTTTTTACCAACTACTGCGAAAAGAACTCGGTACAAAACCTCTGGGTTTAGACCTCAGCTATGCTTTGATTCTGGGGGATTTTGTCGGCAGCGATTTGGGTTTAAGAACACCATTATATGCAAAAGCGATCGCACCCATTTTCACCGCTACCGAACAAGAAAAACTAGAACGTTTGCGCTTTGTTTGTCTAGAGTCACTCGCGATGTCTATGACGGGCTACGCCTACGCTTTACCCAACTCTAAAGATTGTCGATCGCTTCTGGGAACAGAGTCAACCCCAGCCAGTGAAATCGCCGTCTTTCGTGGTGTCTTAACACTGGTGCAAACTCGCTTCAACGGCGAAGTGAAGTTCTCCAATACTTTTTTTCTTCAGTCTGTTGATGCCCAAGGTGCAACTTTTCTCCAACCTACTGACTGGACTCAAACCAGATTTGCTCGTCCTGTTAATTTTACCAGTGCTAACTTCCAGCAACCAAGCAATTTTCAGGGCAGTATATTTTTTGAAAAAGCTAACTTTAAAAAAATTAAATTTCGGGAACTGGCTGATTTTCAAGG
This sequence comes from Nostoc sp. DedSLP04, assembly GCF_034530775.1. Lineage (NCBI taxonomy): Bacteria > Bacillati > Cyanobacteriota > Cyanophyceae > Nostocales > Nostocaceae > Nostoc > Nostoc sp. DedSLP04. The sequence goes on from NZ_JAVRCL010000038.1 coordinate 44,479, forward strand.
TAGTATCTTTGAGACAACTGCCAACTTCAACCAAGCAATTTTTAAACAGTTGGCTAAATTTAGTAGTGTCCAATGGGAAGGAAATGCTGATTTTTCGCAAGTGGATTTTGCCAGTCAAGCCCAGTTTACTAAAGCAGGTTTTAATCAGTTTCTTCTTTTAACAGAAGCGATTTTTGAGCAAGGTGTAAGCTTCCGAGAAGCGGAGTTTAACCTATTGATAAATCTGCAAGGTGCGAACATTCTTAACCTTGCAGATTTTAGTGATGCCAGGTTTGCTAAAGAGGCTTGTTTAAGCGTACCTGGTTTAACATTTTAACTCTAACCAAGCGAAAATTTTAGGTAATCCCGGTCAGATTGGTCAGATGTTCTGCATCCCAACATTGCAAGGTAATCAAAACGTCTTGCGGAATTTGGGGCAAAATTTCCGTCAGCAACAGCAAGTTGCCGATGCTAATGAACTGGAATACACAAAACAACGATTGCGATTAATCGAGTTTGGGCATCGTTTGACGGCTACAAATATTAATAGTGCAACTGTTGCAAGTTTGATGAATTTGGGTTTTTCTGCAACTCAAGCCCAAGCGATCGCCCAGCGTCGTCTGGTAAAATCCTTTCGTAACAGTAGTGAGTTACTCACCATTGCAGACATCGATTTAGAAAAATATACCCAACTAAGCGATCGCTTAATTGTTGGCGAAACCCTTTCTATTGTTGGGTGGTTGCTGCAAGCTTGGAGTTGGTTGGCGTTGAGTGTATTGTTATTGTTGAGTGGCTATGGGACAAATTTTTGGTTAGTCTTTGGCGTGGGAGGATTAGCGATCGCTTATTTCGGGCTACTATTTTGGCTAGTGGATCGCTATCGTCGGCTGCATCCCGTACCAATTATTCCCACATTCTACGAAACCATTTCGATATTAATCAGTTTTAGCGTTTTAGAATTCTTCAGCTTACTAGCGATCTTTCGCAATGCCGAACAACCTTGGCTGACATTGGGATGTCTGGTAATAATTCTTGTCCCCGTCCCAATGGCTTTATTGATCCGACTTTATCAACAAGGTCGTTATCATGACTTAATGGACGTTTCTTACTTCACAGAAGATGGCACATTTCGCCAGTTACGATTATTGATTGGACGTTTGCCAGTGATACCAAGGAATCAGACATTTCGGGAACGATATATGCCTCTGTTGGGCGATCGCCGTTGGAACTGGCTCAACTACTATGATTTTAGTCTCAACAATCTAGTGAAATTAGGATTTAACGACATTCGCTTGCGAGATGAACACCTACCAGGTATCATCTCTGCACTTGCTTGGTATCAATGGAGTTTGGGTTTAATTTACATCACCCTAGTTTTATGGACACTTTCCCGCACAATTCCGGGATTGAATTTGCTGATTTATCTGAAGTAATTCCTGCACTTTTTATTAGCGCTAATATGATACAACGTAGTGTATAATGCCAGCAATTATACTATTTACTGCTATCAGTCTCGTAGTATATAGCGGTTATCGTTTATATGAAGTAAATTTTTCAACCTCACCCCCAACGCCTCCTCTTACAAAGGAAAGAAGAGTGTTTACACGTTTCAAATACGGGATGAGGATACGACTGTGTTGCACCCAAGTGAGAACCACTATAACGTCAGATCAACCCAGATTAAATATAGCCGTAGTCACACATGTTAGGATATTTTGAAAGCATGAAAGTTAGGAATAGTAATACTTTTACCTCCTGCCTCTGGTCACTAAGCGTCTTGCCCTGAGCGCAGTCGTTGGCGCAGCCTCTTGTAGAGAAGGGAGTCGAAGTGCTGCCTTCTGCCTCCTGCTATATCTAAAAATTTGGTAAATTTATCAAAAGATTGTTCATTGTAAATAAATAAGTCGGCATAATAAAACCAAACTATGTAAATAAATATAAACTAGGCTAAAACCCTTTCCTCTCCTGCCTTTTGACTTGTGTCTCTTACCTTATCCCAACGACAAATTTTTACACCAACCTACTTAATATTTAAACAAAATTAAATTTTATTATACAAATAAATCATTTATTTTTTCTAAATTATTATCTAAAAATATCTACAACTTTGATATTTTTATCAAAACATTTTTCATTGTTTTTGAAAATTAAATCATATACATTGTAAGTGTAAGTAGCAAGTGATGAAAAATTGATTATCTAATAAAGATAACAAAATAATCTAACAGCTACTAACTAGTTTTGCTAACAAAAAGATAACAAATAAGTCACAAAAAAGACTTAAGTTTTGTCTATTTTAACGTGAATTCGACGGATCTCAAAAACCCCGTTTCCATTCCTTTCTCCCACAGCGAGAGAGACTTTGAAACCATAATTTTCTCGTTGTCAACGAAGAATATTTCTGCCCCTCTTTGCGTCGCAGAGGGGTTGGGGAGAGGTTTATCGAACTGACGTTATTTTATGTTGCGATGTTAGCAAGATTTTTATCCAAACAATAGGAGGATTAATCCTAATGGCAGAAGATTTGAGTAACGGTGGTAGCAGTAACTCCTCTACTAGTGGGAACAATCCGATTGAACAATCACCCTTCGGTCGCTTGGAAGAAGTTGTCGGTAAGGAAGGGGTCAAAAATCTATTCAGTGGTGTTGGTAAGGGAGAAGATGGCAGTAGCCCATTTGGTGGTAGTGCTGGTGGCGGTGGCAGTCAGCCTGATTTAGCCTACGGTGGCAATCCTTTCGCTGGCGACAACTTCTGGAATATCTTTGCAGGCGGTGTAAACCCATCTAAAGTTAGCGGTAGCCCATCCACAGGCGGCAGTAGCCCATCCACAGGCGGCAGTAGCGCATCCACAGGCGGCAGTAGCCCATCCACAGGCGGCAGTAGCACATCCACAGGTGGTGGCAACCCATTCGGAGGCGGCAGTAGCGCATCCACAGGCGGTGGTAGCCCATCCACAGGCGGCGGTAGCCCATCCACAGGTGGTGGCAACCCATTCGGAGGCGGCAGCGATCCTTTGACTGGCGGCGGTAGCCCATCCACAGGCAGCAGTAGCGACCCTTTGACTGGTGGTAGCAGCCAAACCTATGGTATTAGCACAACCGAAATACCGGACGGGTTTACTTTGAGGGCTACTATTGACAAGCTAGTTAACTCAAGGCTTGACAAGGAAGTGGGTGGTGGACAAATCCCTTCATCTGGTGGTGGACAAATCCCTTCATTTGGTGGTGGACAAATCCCTTCATTTGGTGGACAAACCTCTTCATCTGGTGGTGGACAAATCCCTTCATTTGGTGGACAAACCTCTTCATCTGAAGGTGGACAAATTCCATCATTTGGTGGTGGACAAATTCCATCATTTGGTGGTGGACAAATTCCATCATTTGGTACTTGACAAAGCTCGTTTACTTAATACAATAGTTCCGAAAATCAGCAGATAAATAGAGCAGAACAATAATGAGTTCTTTAGTACATAGTATGCTAGTACAGCTTGGCGCAAATAAACATATCATTCGATAAACCTCAAAAGCGTGTATTATCGGTTATGTGCCTTCTGCCTCACTGTACTAGTTTGCTATTTTACGCCCTGAAACTCTTTAGAGATAAAAGTTTAAGCAATACTTTCTATTAATTTGATGGAAAGATTATTAAAGCCTTTATTATTAAAGAGATTTTGGGTTGAGCAAATTCATAATTTGTATAACAGGTACTGAAGACTCCATAAATTTTTAACTAATAAATAGGAGAATTAGTGCCAATGGAAGCGTCTGCTGTCAATCCCATTAATGGTGGAGTTAATCCCTTAAGTTCAGGTGGCGCTAGCAATCTGTATAGTGCTAATTCCTTTGCTGCCAATAGCAGTTTTTCTGCTGAAGGCAGCCTGTTAACGGGTAGTAGCAATCTGTTATTAGGTAACGGTAACAATCCCATTCCAGGTGGCGGTATTAACCCGTTTGCAGGTGATGGTGGCAGTGGGCTTCAGAAATTAATCTTTGAACGATTAAAGTTAGTTTTGGGTGATAACTATTTCAAGAATATTGACAAGACATTGGCAGGAGGTAGTAACCCGTTTGCAGCCAGTGGTTATCCCATTCCAGGTGGGGCTAACAACCCTTTTGCAGGTAACAGTAATCCGATCGCAGGTGGGGCTACCAACCCTTTTGCAGGTAGCAGCAATCCGATCGCAGGTGGCGCTGACAACCCATTTGCAGGCGGTGGTAATCCGATCGCAGGTGCTGGAGGTCTGCTTCAACAATCGCCTTTCGATCCGTTGAAAGAAGTCCTTGGTAACAATATACCTTTTAGTAACACTGGGAATACATCTAATTCAGGTAGCCAAACCTTTAATCAGAGCAACGCACCGGTTGGCAATGGTAACAAGGACTCTGGTAGTAATAACGCAACTATTGGTAATTTTAACTCGGATTCTGGCAGTAACAGTGCAACCATTGGTAATGGTAACTGGAACTTTAATAATGACAACACAACTATCGGAAATGGCAACTGGCTATTTGGAAAGGATAACACAACCCTTGGTAACGGCAACTGGTATTGGGACAAGGGAAGTAATAATGCAACACTAGGTAATGGTAATTGGCATTTCGGCAGTGACAACGCAACCATTGGAAACGGTAATTGGGACTTCGGTAAAGATAATACAATTATTGGTAATGGTAACTGGGTTTTTACCAATGGAAATGAAATTATTGGTAATGGCAATTGGTTAACAAAGACTGACAATACAACGATTGGAAACGTCAATAATCTCAGCAGTTTAAAGTTATCCCCACTAGGGATCAAAACTGACGTTAACAATCTGATTGACTCTCTGATAGGTAAAATAGGTCAAAATTTTCTTGGGTTCACAGGAAATTTTGATGCATCAAGTAGCCAAACCTTTAACCGCCTCATCTCTTCTAAAAGTGTTGGTAATGACACTAATATATCTAAGGATATTGAGCAACTTTTGGCATCACTCAGCCCAATTCAAGGAAATTTCATCAATTATCAGCCTGTGCAAAACCCTCAGCCTGTCCCAGAACCTGCTGCTTCAGTGCCATTGTTAGTAATGGGACTGGTGTGTTTGCTGTTGTCACTGTTCAAAAAACAACAACACTGTTAATACCAATTTAATGTGAAGTTACACATATCTAGATCCCCCTAAATCCCCCGATAAATTGGGGGACTTTGATATGTTTTTCTGGTTCCCCCCTTTATAAGGGGGGCTAGGGGGGATCGAATTCTATGCAGCTTTATAAAAAATTGGTATAACGTAAATTCAATCTTTCTCAGCTAATTGCGATCGCACTTCCTGTTTTATGTTAAGAGCATCCCACTTTTTTGTATGTCATTGCGAGTGATATCATGTCCGCATAATTAGTTATACTAACCACAGTCATTACACCCCACCCCCAACCCCTCCCCGCTTTTCGGGAGGGGAGACAAAGTGCAGCTTTGGCGGGGTGGGGTTCTTCGGGTTTAATAAGCAATCAAGCGGACATGATATGAAGCGAAGCAATCGCAAAATCTCCAACTAAGAACTAGTCCATGCAATTGCTTGTCTGGGACACGCTGCGGGACACGCTGCGCGATCGCCATGACAGTTATTCTCTCAGTACAAAATAAAACTGGGATATACCTCTTTCTGTTTTTGTACCAGGTTGACTTACAGCAGTAATTAGCGAGAATTGATGCTGTCTGCGCCAACCTATGCTCATGGAGACGGTTTGCGATATCTACGACGTTCACTGAGCCTGTCCTGAGCGTAGCCGAAGTGACGCACTATAAAGCAACTCATAAGTTCATTACAACAATTGTTGCAATGATTTAAACCTTTCTTATACATGAACAAGTAATTGTTGCAAAGCATGAAACCTTTGCAGCAACTGCTTATACCTTTCTTGGAAATACTTAAACCTTTCTTATACATGAACAAGTAATTGTTGCAAAGTATGAAGTCTTTGCAGCAACTGCTTATACCTTTCTTGGAAATACTTAAACCTTTCTTATACAT
>NZ_JAVRCL010000038.1:50567-84211 GCF_034530775.1 Nostoc sp. DedSLP04
GAAAGAGCAATTGTTGCAAACGCTTCAATTTTGGCAACTAGTGTTCAAGGTTAAGCGAGTTACGAGTGTTGATACCAAGGAAAGGAGAGCCAAAGCATAGCTTTGGCTCTTTGGGGTGCAATGATTGTAGGAATCATAACTAATTTCCGAACTTCCGCGCGGAGTTTTATGAGTCCTATAGCTGTATTTGCTAAATTTGATAGGCGATCGCTTAAAATTTAAAAGTTGGTGATTGTTATCTGCTCAAAAGAATGCCTCACTCAAGTTTTCAGCGTGCAAATACTCTTAAAGCGGCTTTTTTGGCTTGTAATGTTGAGCCGCTTGAACCAGCAGAAATGGAACGGTATTATGTCGATCTGTCGCTGGTGCGGAAAACTTCGGCTATTGATAATGTCAGTACAATTTTGGATTTTCAAGAAGCAGGTGATTTTACAACAATTTTATTTACCGGACATCGCGGTTGTGGAAAAAGTACGGAGTTAAAAAAAATTCAGAGTCTTTGGGAAAACAATTATCGAGTTATTTATTTAGAAGCGAACGAAGAGACAGATATTAATGATACCCGGTATACAGATTTATATTTGATTGTAATTAAACAAGTTGAATTTGAATTACGAAAATTAGGTTTGACTTTTAATCAAGATTTATTAAAAAGTTTTGAGTCATGGTTTAAAGACATTACTCAAGAAAACGAGCAAAGTGTCGAGAAATCAGTCAACGTCGAGGCAGAAGCAACTCTCAGCCCTACTGCGCCATTTCTCGCTAAACTAATGGTTAAGTTGCTGGCACAAATTAAAGGCTCGGACAAGCAAAAGACAACTATTCGGCAAACTCTAGAAAAAGATTTATCTCGCCTCAAATCTGATACTAATCTGTTATTAATCGACGCTTACACAAAATTGCGACAAAAATTTCCTGAATGTAAAGGTTTATTAATTATCTTCGATAATTTGGATCGGGTTCCTCCTGTGGTAGCAGAACATTTGTTCTTTGATTATGCGGCTCAGATGCAGGAATTAAATTGTACAATCATTTATACAGTACCGATTTCAATTCTTTGTTCGCCGAAAAATCCCCTAAATCAATTTGATGGTAATCCTCATATTGTGCCGATGATTAATATCTATGAATTTGAACGGCATAAATGCGATCTAAATTACGATCAGACGGGCTTAGATGCGATGGCAAGTGTAATTGAAAAACGGGTTGATGTTGATGCAATTTTTGAGAGCCGTAATCAATTATTAGAACTAGCAAAAGCAAGTGGTGGCCATGTGCGTCAGTTAATGCAAATGATGCGCTCTGCATGTCAAACAGCGAGTACCAAAAAACACGCAAAAATTATGTACGAAGATATAGAGTATGCAGTTAAACAGCAACAATTTAGTTTTGAGCGGTTTATTCCTGAAGAACATTACGCTCATTTGGCTCAGGTTTGCTTAACTAAAAATGTCAGTAAAGATGAAATTGGACAATTAATGTTATTTAATACTTCCGTTTTGGAATATAACGGCGATAAACGATGGAATTATCCAAATCCGGTGGTGAAGCGAAATGAGTTCTTCCAACAAGCTCTCCAATCAGCACAAAAACAGTGAAATTCAATCCGAAATAGGTAAATTTATTGCCTCTAATAAAGATGAATTTGCTGAATTAGTGACATTTGTCAATTTTGCAGAAAATTTTACATTAGGTTTCATTGAAATTAACTTTACACCCGATATAGACCTATTAATTGCTGGATTGCAACAGAATCCTCAATGTGAAGAAATCCAATTTGTGGTTTTAGATTTTCCTGAGAAGAATTTGCGATTTCTGCGGGATGAATTGGTGCAGCAATTAGCCAAAATTACTAAAGAAACAAATAAAAAGCTTGTTTTATTAATTCGGAATTTAGAAAAATCAATTGGTGTTTTTGGAGATTATCCACCAGTTTTACAGGATTTAAACTTCGTCCGTGATTCCTATCGTCAAACCGTACCTCATCCGCTTTTATTTATCTTGCCAGATTATGCGATTTCGCGGTTAGCAAAATTTGCACCTGATTTTTGGGCTTGGAAATCAGGTTTATTTCGCTTTAAAACCACAGAATTGACTAGAGATAGGGCAATTGCCAATACTCTGAATACAGACATAAATATAGAACGCTTACCAACACCAGAACAACAAGAACGTATCGACTTATTACATGGTCTGTTGATGGAATATAACCCAACTGGAGAAATACCCAGCCCAGAACATCTCCGCAATTGCTGTAATATTTTAAATGAATTGGGTAAAGCATATTTAAGCCAGCACAAACCAATCCAAGCTAGAGAATATTTAGAAAAAGCTTGTGAAATTATCAAGAAATTTTTTGATTATTCCTTACAAATTGAAGTTATTAATCAGTTAGGTAAAAGCTATCGGCAGCAACGACAATTTGAATCTGCAAATAGCTATCATCAACAAGCTTTGGATCTTGCCAAAAAGCATAAAAATCGTCGTGCTGTCGCCAATTCCTTGTTTTATTTAGGTAATGTCTCTCTGGATATGCGACAGTTCCACCAGGCACAGGATTATTATCAACAAGCCCTGGAAATCGAAATCGAATTTGGCGATCGCTATTCGAGTGCTAGCACTTACCACCAGTTGGGAAGAGTTGCCCAAGAGTTGCGCCAATACGACCAGGCACAAGATTATTATCAACAAGCCTTGGAAATCAAAATCGAATTTGGCGATCGCTATTCGAGTGCTAGCACTTACCAGCAGTTGGGAAGGGTTGCCCAAGAGTTGCGCCAATACGACCAGGCACAAGATTATTATCAACAAGCCCTGGAAATCACAATCGAATTTGGCGATCGCTATTCGAGTGCTGGGACTTACCACAATTTGGGAATCGTTGCCCAACAGTTGCGGGAATACGACCAGGCACGGGATTATTATCAACAAGCCCTGGAAATATATATCGAATTTGGCGATCGCTATTCGAGTGCTAGGACTTACCAGCAGTTGGGAAGGGTTGCCCAAGAGTTGCGCCAATACAACCAGGCACAAGATTATTATCAACAAGCCCTGGAAATATTTCTCGAATTTGGCGATCGCTATTCGAGTGCTGGGACTTACCACAATTTGGGAATCGTTGCCCAACAGTTGCGGGAATACGACCAGGCACGGAATTATTATCAACAAGCCCTGGAAATCAAAATCGAATTTGGCGATCGCTATTCGAGTGCTAGCACTTACAACCAGTTGGGAAGGGTTGCCCAACAGTTGCGCCAATACGACCAGGCACAAGATTATTATCAACAAGCCCTGGAAATCAAAATCGAATTTGGCGATCGCTATTCGAGTGCTAGCACTTACCACAATTTGGGAATCGTTGCCCAACAGTTGCGCCAATACGACCAGGCACGGGATTATTATCAACAAGCCCTGGAAATATATATCGAATTTGGCGATCGCTATTCGAGTGCTAGGACTTACCAGCAGTTGGGAAGGGTTGCCCAAGAGTTGCGCCAATACAACCAGGCACAAGATTATTATCAACAAGCCCTGGAAATCAAAATCGAATTTGGCGATCGCTATTCGCAAGCTCTCACGCTTCATTGTTTAGGAACGCTAGCACAAGCAGAGGAAAACTATGCAGAGGCTAGGGCTAATTTGCAGACAGCGTTGGAGATATATGTTGAGTATCAAGATGAATATTGGTCTAAGGTAGTACGGGAGATTTTAGAGGGTTTACCGGAGTAAAAGGATCTGGGCGATGTGCGATGTCTAACGACAAGCCGCGTTGCGTCTACGCGTTTGGGTTGTGGGGAAGGGCGTTAGCGAAGCTGTCCGCAGGAATCGCGTTTGCTTGATTGGTTTGGGAGAGCGATCCTTCTCCAGTTATCCTTAAAAGTTACAATGAGTATGGTGTCAGCAAGTCCAGCTTCAACCTGTCAAGCAATCATTCCCTTTTCGACGTTATCCGCATCAGTGCGAACCTCGCGTATGCGTTCCTCGTCGAGATTTTCCGGTAGAAATCCACCCGCTTGCATTTTCCATAATCTGTAGTAAGCGCCGCCGAGTGCCAGCAGTTTGTCGTGGGAACCATCTTCGATAATTCGACCTTTGTCGAACACCAGAATTCTATCTAGATGCACGATGGTAGATAATCGATGAGCTACCACGATGACCGTTTTGCCATTCATTGCTAAGTCGAGGGTATCCTGGATCGCTTTTTCGGTGATTGAATCGAGGCTAGAGGTGGCTTCATCTAAAATCAGAATCGGCGCATCTTTGAGAATTACCCGTGCGATTACAATCCGTTGTCTTTGCCCCCCAGACAACTTAACGCCACGTTCGCCCACCAGAGAATTGTAACCATCCTTGCTTTGGACGATGAAATCGTGAGCATGAGCTTTTCGCGAAGCTTCCATCACTTCCTCATCGGTTGCATCCAAGCGTCCGTAACGAATATTTTCTAGCAAAGTGCGATGGAACAGAGACGGATCTTGGGGAATCAAACTGATCTGAGCGTGTAGTGCATCCTGAGTCATGTCTCGAATATCGACCCCATCAATGATAATCTGCCCAGATTGTGGGTCGAATAAACGCAGAATCAGATTGACAAAGGTGGATTTTCCAGAGCCGGACAAGCCCACCAGTCCGACACGCTGTCCCGCTTGGATGGTGACAGAAAGGTTGTTGAAAACTTTCTTCTCTTCTGTGTAGTTGAAATTCACCCGCCGAAACTCAATCTTACCTTGAGTGATTGAGTGGGCGATCGCTTTCTCGCGATCGACTAATTCGTGGGGTTGAACGATGGTGAAAACACCATTGGCGACATTCCCAACGTGTTCAAAAAATTCCAGAAAGCGGCGGCTCAAATTACGCGCTTCACTGATGATCAACAGTGATAAGCTGGTTGCTACAACAAAGTCAGCAGTAGCGATCTTTCCTTGACTCCAGAGAGAAAGCGAGTAATACAGGGTGCTGATTTTCAGAATGGCTGCTGAGATGAACTGAAACCAGCGAATGCGCTCCGAGTACCAGTTGGACTCTCTCACGTGTTTGAGTTCGTGCCTTAATTGCTCGTTCAAATAACGTCGTTCAAAACCGAAGCGAGCAAACAGTCGGCTACTAGTGAGATTTGTGACTGTATCTACAATGATGCCAGTTGTCTCACTTCTGGCGGCTGCGGCTTTCCGGGAGTAAAATCGGCAGCGAGTTGCCAGCCAAAACGAAATACTGATGAAGAGAACTGCCCATATTCCCACGAGTGCAGCCAGTGGAGGATAGGCGCGATACAGTATCGTCGTGGCGACGGAATACACAACAATTACTGGCATAAATTCAGTAATCATCATTTGCATCGTCTGGGTAACACCCAGAGAAGTTTCGCTAATCCGATGTGCCAATGCCCCAGAAAAACTGCTGCTTAAGTAGCGATGCGAATGGTGTTGTAAATAGGCATATAGCGATCGCACTATGTGCTGTCGATGGATGGGATGGAGAATAGTTTGCAAGAGTCCAGCCGAGCGCCCAAATACCACTTCACCGACGCTCAAGCCGATGAATAACATCAGGGGTTGCTTCATGGCATCAAAAATGGGCTTGCTGTCGCTTGTCGATCGCGTCACGCCCCGAATGATCTCGCCAATAGCATAAGGCAACATAATGCCACAAGTTGCGTGTATTACCTCCAGGATTACCATTAACACATACCACCAGCGAAACTGGTTAACAAAATAGCAAATGAACTTAAATGGAGTTGATGGCAAATCTGGTGCATCAGGGGCACGTTGAAAGGATTTGGATTGTCTAGCTTTTTTCGTCATGAAAGTCGATCTCTTAGCATCATTTTCACTTTTCTACCAGATAAAAATGGACGACTAGATAAGCCGCCCGATGGCATTAGAGACTTTTAGAAGTACTCCACTTTGAGTCATTTGTCATTTGTCATTTGTTATTCGCTGCGTCTCTAGTTTCTAACGAAGAGAATCTCCTCTTCGGTATTTGGCGGTTATGTCATCTAACTTTTGTTTTAAATTGTCGTCAAGTTTTAGTTCTAGTGCCTTGAGGTTGTCAGCAAGTTGTTCTGGACGGCTAGCGCCAATGATGGGGGCAGTGATAATCGGATTAGATAAAACCCAAGCCACTGCTAGAGTGGTGAGGGAAAATCCGGCGAGATCCGCTACGGTGCGTAAATCTTCAACAGTATTAAATTCGCGATCGCGCCAGTAGCGTTCTTGATAACGTTCTGCGGCAGCACCTAACGTAAAACGCGTACCTGACGTGGGGCCTTGAGTAAAATTGTGTTTACCTGTAAGTAGACCACCCGCCAATGGATTATAAGAAATTACACCTAGTCCTTCTTCTTTGGCTAGGGGCAATAGTTCTCGCTCAATTTCGCGGAACAATAGATTGTAGCGGGGCTGAATTGAGATGAACTTGGTTAAATTGCGCGTCTCAGCACGACCCAAGGCGCGCGCGAGTCGGTAGGCTAAGAAGTTAGAAACCCCGATGTAGCGCACCTTGCCAGCACGAATCACTGCATCCAGCGCTTCCAGAGTTTCATCAAGGGGGGTTGAAGCATCATCGGAGTGCAACTGATACAGGTCGATATAATCAGTTCCCAAGCGTCGCAGGGAAGCATCGATCGCATCCAAAATATGTTTACGCGAAGCCCCTTGATCCCAAGGTGCAGGGCCAACTCGACCAACGCACTTGGTAGCTAAAATAAAATGTTCGCGTTTGCCTTTGAGCCAGCGCCCAACGATTTCTTCAGTGCGTCCCGCAGTCGCAAGTCCGCCGCCGAGGGGATAAACGTCGGCTGTATCCAAAAAGTTGATTCCACCATCGGCGGCGGTGTCAAGGATTTGCCTGGAAGTTTCTTCGTCGGTCTGCAAACCAAAGGTCATAGTGCCGAGACAAAGACGCGAAACGGTCAATCCAGTTTTACCGAGATTAGTGGTTGGTAAAGTCATAAAGATGTTGTTAATTGAGAAAGTGTGGAAATTTTAAATAGAATGCGACGTGCGTTCCGCTTCGCTAACGCAAAACTAAAACCCTGACACATCGACTAAGCCATGATTTTTAAGGTGTGAACCAATTTAACCAACCTTCCCAGTTTTGGACGATCGCAGCAAATTCTGCATAACCATCAGCTTTTGGGTGAGCGCCGTCATTGGCTTTTGCTTCCGCTAACCAGATCGGCGACTTCACCAAACTAGAAAACACATCAAGATACGGAACATCTAGTTGATCGCAAACCAACGCGAATTCCTTTGACAGATTTGCAAGAATTTGATTTCTTTTTTCTTGATCGACATCACCACAGGGTGGCGGACTAACCATCAAAATCGGATAGAGTTGCTTTGCTTGGCTTAAGATACTGCGAGCATTTGCGATCGACTCTGGAAGTTCGATTCCTTGCTGTTTACCCGCCCATCCTGAATCGTTTGCCCCAAAGGAAAACACTACTCGACCATCAAATTCTTTTGGGAAACGATACGAGACTTCCGAGTACCAACGTTGTTTGAGATACCGACTTGTCTCTGCCCGCACCCCCAAGTTGTAATGGGTGATAGCGTATCCTCTTGACTCAGCATTGCGGCACACTCTACCTGTCCAACCCAGAAACTCTGGATCGCCTGTGCCATTGACAAAGGATTCACCAATAAAACAAATTCTGATTTCTTTGCGAGAATCTGACATAAGTCAACTAAATTTTGCCGAAAAAGTTCGGCTTTGACTTGAGAAGAAGCATTATGTTCATGATTCTAGAAGATATTAATATATTGTTATGTTAGGCAGGCAGGACGCTGCCTACCTCAGAGAATATTGCAAGTTAGTTTTTGAACATTTCACCTCAAGCAACTACAGAAATTTCACGCCGATTCTGAGAAATTAGCCATTGCTGTAACTTCGGATCGCCGTATACCTCATCTGCAATAAAATGATCGCCTTCCGGTAGCACTGTCAAATCGACTTTCCCCCCGACTTTGCGTAAGCGCTCAACAAAATGCTCTGTATCCTCAATCGGCAGATTTTTATCCTGTCCACCTTGAAATATCTGAACGGGAATGTTTTTGAGTGCAACTAGTTCGCTTTCTGCTAATGTTTTTGGTACGCGTCCAGACACAGGTACCAAACCTGCGAAGCGATCGGGATGTAAAGCAGCGATATGCCAGATACCTGCCGAGCCTAAGCTGAACCCGGCTAATATCACCCGCGCTGGATCGACAGGCTGAGAAACAATCAGTTCATCAAGCAAAGTAAGCACATCATCTGCTCGATCTGCCCAAGTCTGTTCAGCCAGAATTTGGGGTGCAGCGAAGACATAAGGCAATGAGTCGGATAAATCCACGAAACGAGGTAAACCCCATTTCAGTAGTACATTCAAATCCGTCCCGCGATCGCGTCCTCCATGCAGAAAAAGTACTAAGGGTGCAGGTTGCTTGGCATTGTTAGAAACAGGTGAGAACAGATAAGGCAAGGAACCATTGTTAGTGTCATGAGAGCGTTGTTCAACAGGCATTGTTATGACTCCTAATTTAATTGGGAATTGGGAATTGGGCATGGGGCATGGGGCATTGGTAAAAGACAAGGAAGAGGGGGGAGATAAGGAAGAAACTTGTTTAATAATTCTCCCTTGTCCCCCTTGTCCTCCTCATCTCCTTCATTTCCCCCCACTCCCCGATCTCACCTTTTACGCCACTACTAAACTCTTGTCCACTTGTTGAAATTCGCTGTTACCTACTTTGGATTCGATCGCTGTACCCTTGAAGAAATCGGGGTTAGCTTGGGTGTAAAACTTGTAGGGATTAGCGAATACATAGGATTTGAAGTCGGCTTCGGTCAGGACGCCTTCTTGTACGAGATCCCAGCTTTCAGCCAAGGGAGAAGTTAAGTCTGGTACATCCCAGTGACCAACATCGGAGGAATAGATGGCGTTGATTTTGACTCCCAAGGGATTGGCTTTGTCATTAAATGCCGTAGCGATCGTGCGATCGTCGGACTCGGAACCAAAGAAGAAACTATTCACCCAGCGATCGCGGATGTCTTCAATTGTTTCAATACCTGCGGCTGCAAAATCGTCCAATTCGCTACCAATTGGCGCACGGCTATGACGGCTGAATGAAGCTCCTAGTACAGTCTTGGTCAATTCATCCTTATCGAGGGAATACCCTTGAGTAACTTCTGCACCGTAGCGCTCAAATATTTCAAACAACTCATCAGAATTCGTCAACGCTGGATTGTAGTTTTCCAGTGCCTTGATATTGCGCTTGGAGAAACGATCTACCAAATGAATGTAGACACGCGCACCCCAATCTGCCCCACCTTCCAGCATCGCTACGCGCAACTGGGGAAAACGCTTGGTAACACCGCCGAAGAACAGCGCCTTCGCAAATGCTTCCGAACCATCGGCGAAGTGACCGATATGGTTGTTCATGTAATTACTGATGGAGGAGCGGCCAGTCCAACCCTGACTGCCGTAATGGGTGGTGACAGGTACGCCAAGTTCCACGACCTTTGCCCAGAAAGGATCGTAGTCGTATTCACTATCTAGTCCGTAAAAGTCGATATAAGAAGCATACTTGGCGATTTCGGGGAATTTATCGGCTGGATATTTATCAGCGATCGCTTTGATTGGCCGTTTCACACCGCCAGTGATATTAATCACTTTTAAGCCCAGTGTTTTCACAGCGAACTCTAGCTCCTCAATGCCTTCTTGGGGAGTAGTTAATGGGATACCAGCTACCGGTGTCAAGCGATCGCTATATTTCCGGTAAATATCAGCATGATAGTGATTAACCGCGCGTTGCAATGCTTGACGATTCTCTGCACTCGCTCCAGCCGGTGCCAAAACATTGTTGGGAAACAGCACCGAATAGTCCGATCCTTGCTCCGCCTGACGCTCATAGAGCAATCCAGGAAGGGTGTAAGTAGCGAGATCCAATGTATTTTTGGTAACTCTAGCCCACCAAGGCGATCGGATTGTCCGGTTGTATTGACGTTCTTCGGGAGTTTGTTGATACCAATCTTTACCGTTGCTCTTGGAGTTGAGGCGCGAGGCTTCCGTCTTGCGTAACTCATCTACAAGTTTCACACCGCCGTACTTAGCGATGTAATCCTCAAAAGCTGGCGTGAAATCATTGGTGTGAACATCGGTGTCGATTACTGGATAATCAAGGGTTGCTCTGATTGCAGCAGAGCGTGAGGTCTTTAATCGGCTATATTCAGTCATGTTTTTTCCTTGCCTACAGTACAAAAATTACAAGTTTTTTCAGCATCCAATGCTGCTATTGACAAATACATTTCCTGTAGAGACGGCGATTTATCGCGTCTCTCCACAATCGCGTCTCTCCACAATTGTCTGTAGGTGGCGATCTACAGAAAGTGCAATTTAAAAGGTATGGCATAAGCATCCGTGAAAAATTCATTTACACTACAGCACTATAAACACAGTGCAGATATGAAAAATCATTTACGCCAACACCAATCTTTCATCTAGTTGTTTAGCAGCAAAACGATTAGCCGGACGACGCAATCCCAGGTTTTCGCGCAAAGTACTGCCTTCGTATTCAGTACGGAACAGTCCGCGTTTCTGGAGAACGGGAACGACTAAGTTAACGAATTCATCCAATCCTGTGGGAAGGATTGGCGGCATGATATTAAAGCCATCGGCTGCACCGTTGTTGAACCATTCTTCTAGTTGGTCGGCAATGGTTTCGGGAGTACCGAGTATGGTGCGATGACCTCGTGCGGTAGCAAGAGAGAGATACAACTGGCGCAGCGTGAGAGTCCCACGAGTAGCCAAATCTCTAACTAGTTTGAGACGACTTTTGTTAGTGTTGGTGTCGCTGGGTAGTTCGGGAGCCACATCATCTAAAGAATATTTCGACAAATCCACGCCCTTGTAATAGTTCTTTAAAATCCCCCAAGCGACATCGGGATGGATTAACGATTGCAAGAATTCGTATTTTTCTTGAGCTTCTGATTCAGTACGGCCAATGATTGGGAAAGCACCAGGCATAATTTTGAGATCGTCTGGCGATCGCCCATATTGTGCTAGCCTACCTTTGACATCAGCATAAAACTCTTGGGCATCGGCTAGGGTTTGATTGGCGGTGAAAATCACCTCAGCAGTGCGTGCAGCTAAGTCCCGTCCCGATTCGGAGGCTCCAGCCTGAACAATCACTGGATAACCTTGGGGCGGACGACCAACATTTAAAGGGCCTTTTACAGAGAAATATTTGCCGTTGTGGTTCAATGTATGCAGTTTATCAGGATCGAAATAGACACCAGACTCTTTGTCACGGATGAAAGCATCGTCTTCCCAACTATCCCATAGACCTTTCACCACTTCCACAAACTCTTCAGCTCGTTCATAACGCTGGCTGTGTTCTGGGTGATGCTCAAGCCCGAAATTACGTGCAGCATTTTCATTGCCTGTTGTGACTACATTCCACCCGGCCCGGCCTTTACTCAAGTAGTCTAGGGAAGCAAACTTACGTGCCAAGGTGTAGGGTTCTTCATAAGTGGTCGAAGCGGTGGAAATGAAGCCGATTTTTTGAGTTACAGACGACAAGGCCGAGAAGAGGGTAACAGGCTCAAAATGGGCAATTTTACCATTGCGATGCTGAGTTTCTGGAGCGCCGCCCCAGACTCCTGGACTATCTGCCAAGAAAACTGCATCGAATAAGCCGCGTTCGGCGGTTTGGGTAATTTCTTTGTAATGCTCAAAATTCAGTCCCGCATCTGCTTGTGAATCGGGGTGTCGCCAAGCAGAGACATGGTGTCCGGTGGCTTGAATGAATGCACCTAAACGAATTTTGCGTGTTGTACTCATATATTTTTCTTTGCTTATAGTGCGTTAGCGGAGCGTCTCGTGGAGAAAGCTTAGGCTCGGTATGGCTGATTTGCGCTACGCCAGTTATGATTACTACTGCTACAAAAGGTAGGCATTCACCTCTTGCTAGACACTCAATGTCGTCATGCAAAGCTTTTCTAGTAACTTGCCGTTCAGTTACCTACTAATTGCTCAAAAATCAAATAACCGAACTGTAAGTCAGGTTAATACCACAGCAAAATTAGGAATTCTGCTGCTTGGCGCTCTAATCACCATAAATTTATCTAGTAATTTTACTTACCAGATAGAGCCTACACAATAAATACAAAAAAAGATGTGCTGGAAATCACAATAACACGAAAAACTAATAATTAGTTTTTCAAACATTAAGTATTGCAAACTAATTATTTACTGACTATATAGTTATTTAACGTGAGTCTCCAACGGAGGCGCATCTGCGGGAAGGGCGAAAGAAACAAGTCAAATCCTCTTTCCTTCTGCCTCCTGCCTCCTGCCTTATTTCTTAGGAGTTCGACGAGTGCTATTTTGACCTCTCCCCCAGCCCCTCTCCTAGTGGTTTAGCAAACCACACTTTAAGTTGTCACCAATAGCCGGAGGCTGGGAACGAGGTAAGACATTGCCATGAAAATTAGCTGCTAGTGGAAGCGATCGCCCTTTCTTTTACAACTTCAGCTTTTTTGTCATCAATGGGAAGTTGCACAAAATAGACTGAACAAGGAGCATGGTGAAGAAGGTAATTACTGACACTGCCGTTTGTTAGTCCAATCTTTTCTCAACAAAGAGTAACTTTTAATTGATTACTCCTGAAAGTGGGTGCAGTATTGTTAAATGAAAACTATGTCTGGTTTCAGTTTTAAGATACCGTTCTTGCAAAGGTTGCCACTGCTGCCACGACTGGTAACGATTTTCAGTTAATAAATTAGCAAGGGTGGGCAACTCAGTGTGAATTTCTGACTTATATACATCTCCAAGCCAGTCAGTTAAAACGGCACTATCTTGCATCGTACCCAAAATTTCTTGGATATTTTTCACTTCTGTAATATAAGCTTCGTAAGATTCGCCATATAAGTCAGTAAATAACTCCATTTGATAGCGTATACGTTTAGCTTCTTTTCGCAAACTATGAAGATTTTCACCTTCTGTTGTCAATTGTTTTTCTATTTTTTTTGGTTTCCATTTTTTCTGGATTTTCACTTCTGATTCTACAACTTCAGTACCAACTAGCCAACCTGGATGCAATAAGAAGTTACTCACTTCTGGTAAAAGTAAGTCTGGTAGTACTTGCTGAATGGCAATAGATGCCAAAGGTTGATAAGTTGGTTTTTCTAACCACTTATCCAATGCATCTTTTAAAGACTTGTAAGATTCATCGTTTAATGTTTTCTGCACGCTCGATTCTACATCTTCACGTTGTTTCGCCAAAGCTGTAAAAGCTGTTTGCAGAGATTCCTGTTCCTTGCGGGGTAAGTTTGGTTTATAATTATTTTCCAAACTTTCTTTAAGTACGTCTAAATCTCGCAGATTACCAAGACGACGAGCTATTTTACCAATATTTTTATCGCTGACTGGTTTCGACAGATCCACTGCTAGCCCAAACCGAGTTACCGCTGTCCGTAGGCGGCGCATTCCCACTCGCATTTGGTGCAGCGCTTCTGGATCTTCATCTTTCTTCACTGACTTTTCCCACTTCAAAGTTTTCTTAAAGTGTTTTTCAATCGCTTGGTAGGCGTAGTCACCAAGAGTTTTTACTGTAGGTTGTGTATCTAATTTCATAATTTATCTGAATTATTACCTGACGAAGTTATTGCATAATAACAAGATTATTTGATAAATTGCATATACTTTTGAGATTTTTTTAGGTATGAGAATTCTTAGCTATGCTTATAACTATTGATAGTTGCATTCTATTTTAGAAATATGCAATATCTATCAAAGGGTTACAATCATTTCATCACCTTCAGTTGATATAAGCTATAGTTTTGAGAATCAGATTTTTTGCGCATCCAAATTATATATTATAATAGCATGGCTAATATGTTTGTAAATATCAATATAATTTAAAATGTCAAACTTACATCTGTTAAATCAAGTTTTATTGACTTTTGTAGATTCTTTTAAAGAGCATAGAGAAGATTTATCAGCACTGCTACTAACACATCAGAAGTATTTATGGTTAGGGTCAGATGAAACTTCAACTATTGAGCGTCTTTCTTTGATTGATACTGATAAATTTACAGAACATCTACAATTTCGTGTAGCAGAATTTATCGATTTACCTGCACCAGAAGAGGAAGAAATTGATATAGAAGGACTGGCTTACGCGGATAATTACTTATGGTTTGTTGGTTCTCACAGCTACAAACGTAAAAAATCCAAACCCGAAAATACAGATGCCAAAAACTTTAAAAGGTTAGCAAAAATTGAATCAGAACCTAACCGTTACATTTTAGGTCGAATTCCTCTGATAGACGGTAAGCTATTCTCATCTTGCCCACATCCCGAAAAGCCAGATGTGCAATTGACTGCCAGTAAATTAGAGGTGACGAATCAGGGTAATTTGCTGATGACAGCTTTGGCAGATGATGCCCATTTAGGCTTGTTTATTAAGGCAGGAATTCCCGGAAAGGATAATGGCTTTGATATTGAAGGAATAGGCATTTATCAAAACCGCGTCTTTCTGGGTTTGCGCGGGCCTGTATTGCGAGGTTGGGCTGTGGTGCTGGAAATAGAGTTAGAAGATTCTACACCTGGATTGATGAAACTAAAGCAAATTGGAGAATTGCAGGAGTTATATAAAAAGCATTTTATCTGGTTGAATGGTTTGGGAATTCGAGATTTGTATGTAGATGATAAAGATTTGTTGATTTTAGCTGGGCCAACGATGGATTTAGATGGCCCCGTGCAAGTTTATCGCTGGGTAAATGGTGTGAATATGCGAGAAAATGTCTTCAGCAATCCCGATTTTGTGCAAGATATTCCTTATGGGAATCGGGAAGAACACGCTGAAGGAATGACGCTGTTTCAGGATGTAACTGGCATACCTTCGCTATTGGTAGTTTATGATTCTCCAGCAAAAAGTAGGCTGGTGGGTGATGATAGTGTAATGGCGGATGTGTTTAAGTTGGGCTAACTTTAATCTTGATTTTGGGATTTTAGATTGTTAAATGTTAGTAGAAATTGCTTGTACGGGACAGGTGGGGATACACTGTTCGCAGACGATACAGCGCGATCGCGTGAATGTCAACTTGTATGTCTCTGGCTGGAGGGTGAGGGCTTCGGTAGGACAAACCCCAGTACACAAGCCACAGTGGACACACACATCCTCGTTGATCGCAATTTCGCCTAACGTCGAAGAAACATTAACATTACGCGATCGCATCCACTCGATCGCCGCATCTAATTGATCGATGTCTCCCGATAATTCCACTACCAATTTGCCAATTTGATTGGGGGCAACTTGAGCGCGGATAATATTAGCAGCGACGTTGAACTCTTTAGCCAGTACGTAAGTGACTGGCATTTGCACGGCGCGTTTCGGGAAGGTGAGTGTTACTCGTTTTTTCACAGGTTTAGCAGAGGGTTTTTTCTGTTGTAACGTATTGAGAGTTTTATCGAAACAATCAAGTCTAAAACCTCGCCTTTTAAGGCAAAAGTTTGGCAAGCGGGGTATAAATCCCCGTTACAAAAACGGCCTCCTACCTCCTGCCTTCGTTAACAGTCCTTTCCTACAGTAAGTTGCACGAACGAGCAAGGCATCTGCTCCTGGGCAGGTAGCTAGAAAATCTAATTAAAATTAATCAATATTGATATTTGTTAATATTGGGAACCGCAAATATAGACCTTTTGGAAGATGCTTTAAAAATCAGTATTGATACTATATTAAACTTGCCATTTAAATTTATTACTTGTTATCTGTTATATCCATTTTAACTTGGAAAGCTTTTAACATGAAAATTTTAGTTGTCGAAGATGACGAGTTAAGTGCATATTCACTCACCTGCGTTTTAACTAACCAAAACTACGCGGTTGAAGTTGCCACTGATGGTGATACTGCTTGGAATTTTATTCAAACTTATGATTATGATTTAATCCTTCTAGATGTAATGTTGCCCAAACTGGATGGTATTAGTCTTTGTCGTCAAATTCGGTCTAGTGGTCTGCAAATGCCAATATTATTATTGACAGGGTGCGATAGTAGTCATGAGAAAGCGATCGGACTAGATGCAGGCGCAGATGACTACGTAGTTAAACCCTTTGACGCAGAAGAGTTAATTGCTCGTGTTCGGGCACTGTTGCGTCGCAGAGGTGTAACCTCACAACCTGTACTGGAGTATGGTGGATTGCAGCTAGACCCTAGTAGCTGTGAAGTGATGTATGCTGGAAAGCTGCTGGCACTTACTCCCAAAGAGTATGCTCTTTTAGAACTATTCTTGCGAAATACTCGTCGGGTGTTTAGCTGCGGCATGATTTTAGAACATCTGTGGTGTTATGAAGACACTCCACAAGAAGAAGCTGTTCGCACCCATATCAAAGGGTTACGACACAAACTCAAAGCTGTAGGAGCGCCCAGTGATTTGGTTGAAACAGTTTACGGTATTGGCTATCGGCTGAAATCACTGGCAGAGGGGCAGGGGGGCAGAGGGGCAGAGGGGCAGGGGGGCAGAGGGGCAGAGGAGCAGGGGGGCAGAGGGGCAGGGGGGCAGAGGAGCAGAGGAGCAGAGGGGCAGAGGAGCAGAGGGGAATTAGATTGTGAAAAATCCTTGGTTCCTAATCTCAAATCACAACAGCAAACATTAATGGCAGTTGCGGAAATTTGGCAACGATTTCAAAAGCGGGTAGACGAGCAGGTGAGGGTGCTGGAGGAAGCGATCGCAACTTTAAACCAAAATAGTTTAAATCCCGATTTGCGATCGCTTGCAGCCAAAGAGGCGCATAGCTTGGCGGGATCTTTAGGTACTTTTGGCTTGCCTCTTGGCTCTAAATTAGCACGCAATATCGAACTGTTACTGAGTTCTGGTCAACCCCTGAGTCAATCTGAAATTAGCAACCTCGAAAGTTGGGTAAAGTTATTGCGTCGGGAAATTGACGGAAACGAAGTAGCAGCAATATCTGCATCACCAACGCCACAGGTTTTAGAAACAGTCACACAACCACTGGAAAATGACCTTCATGCAGAAACTAAAATATTGGTTGTGGATGACGATCCGCAAATTCAGGCATTTTTACAAACCTTACTTAGTCCTTGGGGACTAAAAGCGATCGCTCTTGAAGATCCGCGTCAGTTCTGGGAAATCTTAGAAATAATTACGCCAGATATGCTGATTCTGGATGTGGAATTACCTTATACAAATGGTATAAAACTTTGCCAATTAGTACGCAACGATTCGCGCTGGTGTGAGTTACCGATTCTATTCCTGACTGTGCATAGCGATGCCGAAATGGTAAATCAAGTGTTTAGCGTTGGTGCTGATGACTTTGTAAGTAAGCCCATTGTTGGGCCAGAACTAGTAACCCGGATCGTCAATCGCTTAGAACGGATGAAATTGCGGCAGCGCGTCGTGCAGGGAGGCAGGGAGGCAGGGGGGCAGGGGGGCAAGGGGGCAGGGGAAGCAGGGGGAGCAGGGGGAGCAGGGGAAGATAGAGTAGTGAATTCTTCTTTGCCTCGCTCATCTCTCAATTTACAAGCCATCAACGAACTGGAATTGCGAGTAGCAGAGCGCACTGCTGAGTTAATTCGGGTGAATCAACAGTTGCAGTCACAACTTGATGAACGTCAACGGACACAGGGAGAATTACGGTTCTCTCAAGCTCGATTTGCACGAATTTTAGATATTGCTGATGATGCAATTATTTCCATTAACGGGTTCCAAAGCATCACTTTGTTTAATCAAGGAGCAGAGAAGATTTTCGGCTACTCGGCCCAAGAAGTGATTGGACAAGGACTTGATTTACTCTTACCGCAGCGTTTTTTTCAAGCGCATCGTCAACATGTGGTTGACTTTGGTCAATCTCCCAATGTTGCCCGTCGGATGGGAGAACGGCGTGAAATCTACGGACGCCGCAAGGATGGTACTGAATTTCCAGCCGAGGCTTCTATCTCCAAAATAGAGATGGCTGAGGAAATATTTTATACGGTTATTTTACGAGATATCACAGAGCGCAAACTAATTGAACGCATGAAAGATGAATTTGTCTCTGTTGTTAGTCATGAACTCCGCACACCTTTAACTTCGATTCACGGCTCTCTAGGAATGCTAGCCAGTGGTTTGCTAGCAACAAACTCAGAGCAGGGAAAACGCCTATTGCAAATTGCCACTGATAGCAGCGAACGCCTAGTACGTTTAATTAACGACATCCTAGACATTGAGCGCATCGAGTCGGGTAAGGCGAAGATGGAACCAGAAATCTGCAATATTGTTGACTTGATCGTTCAAGCAGTAAATGTCATGCAGCCTTTGGCTGACAAAGCAGGAGTGAAAGTATCCGTTTCTGCCGAATCTGGCCAAGTATTGGCAGATTGCGATCGCATTGTCCAAACATTGACCAATCTATTGAGTAACGCCATTAAATTCTCGTCTGCTGGATCTACAGTTTGGTTGGGGGCGCAACCACAAGAGAATGAAGTTTTGTTGACAGTCAAAGATATCGGACGCGGTATCCCAACAGACAAACTTGAGAGTATCTTTGAGCGCTTTCAACAAGTTGACTCTTCAGATTCACGTAACCATGACGGAACTGGTTTAGGTTTGGCAATTTGCAAGAGCATTATGCAACAACACAGCGGACGCATCTGGGCTGAAAGTGTATTAGGTGAAGGTAGCACTTTTTACGTCACTCTGCCATTATTTCGGGCTTTCCAAAATCCTGATTTAGAAGACTCTTCCAACATTCTCTTAGTTCATAGTAGTTACGAGCCAACTACAAATAGCCAACAAAGTCCAGATGCAGAATTTTTGAGCAACGGGCGTGTGACTACTAAGGAATTTGAACAACGGGTGATGAAATTACTTCAGAGCATTACCCCGAAGCAACAAGAGGATAGCAGCGATGACAACAAAGCAAATTCTAGTGGTTGATAACGAACAGTATATTCAAGAAGTTGCCAAGATTTGCTTAGAAACAGTCGCAGGCTGGAAAGTAGTGACTGCGAGTTCTGGTCAAGAAGGCATAATTAAAGCTGAGACTTACCAACCAGATGCAATTTTACTAGATGTGATGATGCCAGAGATGGATGGCATCACTACCTTTGAAAAGTTACAAGCCAATCCATTAACCAAAGCGATTCCAGTAATTTTGTTAACTGCTAAAATCCAGGCTTCCGATCGCCGTCGCTATAATCAGATGGGAATGATTACCGCGATCGCAAAACCATTCAATCCTCTAGAATTAGCTGCTGAAGTAGCCGTAGCCTTGGGCTGGAGCCTAGAAAAGTAGAACAAAATCTATAGTAAATTAATTTATAAAAAATAGACGTAGGCAAAAGTCAATACAGTTAATATCGGGCCAAAACACTTGTAGAGACGGCGATTTATCGCGTCTCCAAAACCCAAAATTTTTGCCATTAGCCCTTAACCCAAGCGTATTGAGGGAAAAGTGATTTAAAAATTTTTTAGGTGTTAAAGAACACAATGAATAAAAATATATTCAATTGTTGTTGAAATATATAATATAAACAAACAACTTAAATAAATTGTAACTAAGTTACAAAATTAGCTATTTACTACAATTTGAGTCAACCAAGAACCTTTTTTTATGAATAGTAATAACTTATGTTTATATATGCAATAAAATTAGTTCAATTTTTATTATAAAAATTAATATATATTATCTGAACTACTTGATGCTGTAAAATAAGCAGTGGATTTTGTCGATTAACAAATTAAATCTTAATTTGGTTATTTTTGGTAATGAAGACCAAAAAAATCAGACATAATCAGTATTTTCATTTCACCAAATTAATCTTACGGATGGGTCTAATTGACGAACCACTCATTTTGGTATTATTGCTTTTTCTTCTTCGGCATCACTCTTGCCCGATACTTTCTGATTGCCGGCGGAGCATACTTGCTCTTTTATTTAGTTTTAGGAGCGTCTCTTACCAACAAGAGTTTGCGTTTGAAACCGTTGATGAATTGTGCCATTAAAAAGGATATTGAATTATCAGTAATCTCCACAGTAGTTTTTGCTATTTCTGGAGCATTTATGATCTCAGAGTATAATTTGGGAGCAACCCTGCTATACGCTGACATCTGGAAATACGGACTGTGGTATTTAATAGTTAGCTTTATTGCAGTACTAATTCTTCAAGATACCTACTTTTATTTTATCCATCGGATGTTTCACCATCCTCGAATTTTTAGATGGATGCATTTTGGACACCACCGTTCAGGAGAGCCAACACCCTGGAGTTCTTCTGCCTTCGACTTACCAGAAGCAATTGTACAAGCACTTTTTTTTGTAGGTGTAAGCTTCATAGTTCCCCTGCATTTCGTCACTTTAGTTGCCGCACTTATAACTATGACAGTATGGGCAGTGTTTACTCATCTCGGATTTGAGCTATTTCCTTCCTCATCTAAAAGTGACTGGATTGGAAAGTGGCTTATTGGTTCTATGCATCATTCCATACATCATCGTAAGTATAAAGTACACTACGGTTTGTATTTTACGTTTTGGGATAAACTGCTTGGTACTGAAGATCCTAATTATGAAAACGAAATCCACATAAGAGAGTTTTAACTATAGCAGTCCTAAATCATTTTTTTCTGTTGGCTGTTATTAGTCATTTGTCCTTTGTAATCACAAATGACAAAGGACAAAGGACAAATGACTACTGACTATTTAATTTTTGTCGAATTCTCAAGCTTGTTTGGATTCACCCAACGATTGACAAATTCGTTGTTAGGTTTGTACACCTTGATTTGCACTTGCTTGGAACTTAACTTGACTATTTCGGCAGGAATTCTTTGGACATCGCTAGAATCAGTGCGGGGCTTGTAAAGCCAAATGACTTTTTGCCCAACTTGAAAGTTGTTAAGATGATTAGTGAAAGAAGGCGTACTGTCTGCCCAAGATGGGAAAGCAATTACTAAGTTGATTAAAAGTACTAAGACCACTAAAGTGATTTGAAAAAGCTTCATAATCATTGCACTTGTCTTAGGCTTGATGGGGCAATCAATCTGCTGCTCTAGCATTTAGTTATTATCCTTGTTTAGATTCTCAGAGTTGAAAGATCGGTATACTAAAATTTCTTTGGGCAATTTAGTAAAAGTTAAAATATCTACTGATTTCAGGATAAAACGACTTAGAGAATAAAATCAAATAGTCTTATTTGTTAAAACGATAACTTATATTTATATATAGGAATCCGGTTTGATTCCTATAAGAGTTATATATAGAAGATTGTGTTGTAAAAATACGTTTGAGAACAAATGGAATAGCTGGAGTAACAAGTTTATTTTACGAAAGCGATCGCTGTTTGCCGTCAACCCAAAATAAATCTTTTGGCTGAGATATTGAAGCGATCGCCGTTTGCTGAAATTTAAGCCGCCCAAAAAATCGGGGTAGGTGACAAACCCGCCCCAACATCTGATATACTCCGTCCAACGGCTGTAGCTACAGGCTTTAAACTGTTAACTAAATGCACCATATCTTCTAAAGAAAGTGCTTGACGGGCATCAGAAACAGATTTTTCTGGTTCTGGGTGACATTCAATAATTAATCCATCTGCACCGCAAGCGATCGCAGCCCTAGCTACAGGTGCGACCAACTCCCGTTTGCCGACGGCATGGGAAGGATCTACAATTACAGGCAAGTGAGTTATTTGCTTGAGTGCTGCCACTGCTCCTAAATCTAGGACGTTACGGGTGTAATCGTCGAAACTGCGGATACCTCTTTCGCACAACACCACATCAGGATTCCCGTGACTAAGGATATATTCAGCAGCCATGACGAATTCTTCAATAGTCGCTGCTAAACCACGTTTGAGTAGTATTGGTTTACCAGCTTGTCCCAAAGCTTTGAGCAAATCAAAGTTTTGCATATTGCGGCTACCAACTTGCAGCATATCAGCGTGGGCGGCGACTACTTCAATTTGGGAAATTGACATCACCTCCGTGACAACTGGCATATTGTAATGCGATCGCACCTTGGCTAAAATCTCTAATCCTGACTCTCCCATACCTTGGAAAGCGTAGGGAGATGTGCGAGGTTTGTAGACACCGCCACGCAACCCCTGTACTGATGCATTAGATAGCTTTTGAGCGACTATCTCCATTTGTTCTAAGCTTTCAACAGTGCAGGGCCCGCCGATAATTACCAGTTCTTTACCGCCGAAAGCGACTTCTTTCGAGATTTTAACGATTGTCTGGTGGTTGAGATGGGCTTGTGCAGCAAGTTTGGCATTAATCATGATTACATTCTCCTGAAAAGTTAAGTATTGGGAATTGGGGATTGGGGATTGGGGATTGGGGATTGGGGATTGGGGATTGGGGATTGGGAATTGGTTATTAATTCTTCTCCCTCATTCCCTCATCTCTCCCTTGTCTCCGTTGTCCGTCTATTCCCCATGCCCCATTCCCATTCCCAAATAATAAAAAAGCCCGAAACCTTTAAAAGTTCCGGGCGCGTTCTGATTCATTGGCATGACGCTATTTACCCGGAATTTATTCTGGGCCAAAAGTAAAAGCCATAAAACCAACTAATGAAATAAGTCATGACAATGAAATTCTCCTTAAAAAAACAAAAACCGCAGAGTTTGCTCTGCGGTTCACCGGGCGGTTTCCATTAGGAAACTTAATTCACCCCCGGTGAACCACCCTAAACCAAAAATAAAAATAGGAATTTGTGTTAAGCATTTGCGGGCTTTTTACTAGAAAACTTAAGAAATATACCTATCTAATGTAAACTTAGCAGCAAGAGTGGGCTTTGTCAAGACCTGCACAAACTATAAAAAAACGATAGACTCAGTACAACTCTGGGGATTAAGACTATAACGCTTTGCACAATTCAAAATCACACTCTGTTCTGATTGTACTAGTTGCTTATTTGCGTAGACGAAAAAAGCGGTGAGGGGGTCGCAGTCTTGGCGGTTCCGTCGATTGCGAACCTCCGAACCCGTTGGCGCAGCCTCTCGTAGAGAAGGGCTTGTCATTAAAGATCGCAATAGTTACAGCAGTTTGCAACTAAATAAGGTACATAACCAAGGATTCACAAATCAAATTATTCTTCTGCCTCCTGCCTTCTGCCTCAAAACCAGTGGCTTTATACCTTATGCAAAAGAAAACTGCTGTATATAACCTCAGAAGAAAAATTCAGGATTGAGAAGTTAAAATATATAATTCTCCTGACTTCATCTTACGAAAGCTTATTGCAGGAAATTGACAACCGCCATACCGCCATACA
Source organism: Nostoc sp. DedSLP04 (assembly GCF_034530775.1). Taxonomy (NCBI): domain Bacteria; kingdom Bacillati; phylum Cyanobacteriota; class Cyanophyceae; order Nostocales; family Nostocaceae; genus Nostoc; species Nostoc sp. DedSLP04. Next base: position 73,810 of record NZ_JAVRCL010000038.1, read on the forward strand.
TTATTACCCAAGTTCTCATTGACCAGATCAATTTTTTAGGATCATCTGTCTCATTATGCCCAGTTCCAAAATCTTAACCCAATCTTTCGACTATTATGGAGCTTACCCCTGCCCAGTCTGTCGAATAGGTAAGATTTCTCACATGCCATTGATGGAAGCTATGGCTTGTGACTTTTGCCAAGAGATTTTTACAGTCAACTTAGAGCAACAGCAAATCAAGATGCCTTCTAGGCAACCACCTTTAACTTGGCGTTGGAATGGGTTTAATTGGACAGAAGGCCAGTTGGAAGGTATGGAATTAGGTTGGGGTTATGGATTAGCAGCAGCAGTTTTTATAATTCTTCCCACTACTCTAATTGGCATAGTAGCTTACTATTTTCCTGCTAATCTGAAAGAACCCATTACCTGGATGCCATATATTTGGACAATATTAACTTTCTTATCACATTTATCAATTATTGTTTGGATTTATATTGAAGTTTATCAGATTCCAATTGCAGCATATTTTCGAGCGATCGCTCGATGGAGAAATGGAGAGATGGGGAGATGAGAAATCAATTAAAAATTAAAAATTAAAAATTAAAAAACTTCTGCCCCCTGCCCACTGCCCAATGCCCCATGCCCAATGCCCCATGCCCCATGCCCCATAATCCATAACAAATGATGCAGCGTATAAATGACTCCATCACTCATAATTAAGTTGATTGTCCACCAAAATATCGTATGAGCGATCTGGAGCGGTACTATAGAGTTTTGGAATTAGAGCCTGGAGCAACACTTGAAGAAGTGAACCAGGCTTACAAAGATTTAGTTTTTGTTTGGCATCCCGATCGCATTCCCAAAGACAATCTCCGTTTACAGCAGAAAGCACAAGACAAGCTGAAAGCTATAAATGAAGCTCGTGAAAAGTTGCGCTCTCTAAAAACCAAACCTCAAACCACACATCAAACTACATATCAAACCACACATTACTCACCGTCACCTCAACAGGAAAAACCATCTCAACCAACCCAGAAACCACCAAAACAAAACTCAGATTTAAGCGGCAAAGACTACAGTCGGGCAAATTTGAGCAATAAAGACTTATCTGGCAGAAATCTGAGTTATGCCAATTTGAGCGGTGCTAATCTCAGCGATACTTTTATGCACAAAGTCAACCTCAGAGGTGCAAATTTATCTGAAGCAAATTTATTTCGGGCAAATCTACTTTTAGCCGATCTCAGGGAAGCGAATTTACGCGCCGCTAATTTGATTGGAGCGGATCTCAGTGGAGCCGACTTGCGAGGAGCCGACTTGACGGGAGCGCGGATTCGCTCTGGCGAGCGGCTTCTGGTTAAATTAGTTGGGACTAACTTAGCAGGGGCAATTATGCCTGATGGTTCAATTTATCAATAACTAAGGTGGCGCCATAACACCAAAATCCTCATGTAGAGACGCGATTTATCGCGTCTAAAAAAACCAATTATCCACACTAATAACCCTTAACTGAAACGTATTGGTGCATAAATGACTCCTATGCAATGCAATTGAAAACTGCTATATGCCTGTTTGCTTGCCTAAAACACTACAATGAGTACGCGATCTACCCAAATGAGAAAGCAATATGTCTTTTTGCTTGCTGAATCTACCGAAATGAGAAAGCAATCAAGCATTTTGAGAAAGCAATATGCCTTTTTGCTTGCTGAATCTACCGAAATGAGAAAGCAATCAAGCATTTTGAGAAAGCAATATGTCTTTTTGCTTGCTGAATTTACCGAAATGAGAAAGCAATCAAGCATTTTGAGAAAGCAATGTGCCTTTTTGCTTGCTGAATTTACCGAAATGAGAAAGCAATCAAGCATTTTGATAAAAAATCTATGATTTTTTTTCACAAGTCGGTAATTTGACTTAGCTTTATTAATCCCTACAACCTGCGTGTAAAATTGAATATGATACATCAAGGCTTTTAGGCATTGTGAACTTTTTTATCGGTTGTGCTGTTTGGGCATATAAAGGTTGGGTAGGCGAACTCTATCCCCAAGGTACTCGCACTGCTGATTTTCTCCATGTCTATAGTCGTCGCTTCACCACTGTAGAAGGTAACACGACCTTTTATGCCGTGCCTAACCAAGAGACTGTAACTCGTTGGGCTGCCGAAACACCAACAGATTTTGAATTTTGTCTAAAATTACCGCGAGATATTACCCATCAAGGATTGCTGAAACCTTATATACCAGCTGCTTTAAAATTTCTGGAGGCGATGCGCCCTTTAGGTAAGCATCTTGGCCCAATGTTTGCCCAGTTACCACCTGGCTATGCACCTGCATTACTTGATGATTTGTCCAACTTTCTGAAAGCTTGGCCGCGTACAGAAGCACCCCTAGCAGTGGAAGTTCGGCATCCCGACTGGTTCAAGGAACCCCATGCTAGTAATTTGACGGCGCTTTTAGAAAATTTAGGTGTCGGACGAGTACTGTTAGACTCGCGCCCCATTTACACTGGAGATGATGACCCCCAATTGCAATCGGAACGGCGCAAACCGAAATTACCGTTGCAATTGAGTGTGACAGCACCTTTTACTCTGATTCGGTTTATTTCTCATCCGAATTTATCAGTGAATCAGCCATTTATGGAAGAGTGGGTGAGGCAGATTCAGCAATGGTTACAGATGGGAGTGCAAATTTATTTCTTTGTCCATTGTCCAATAGAAGCGCGATCGCCCAATACAGCCCGTCACTTCCAACAGCTATTGGAACAGAATGGCACACCAGTTCCACCCCTACCTTGGAATAATCTTGAGCATCCCCCCAATCAACTCAGTTTATGGTAATCCTATTTAGTAGATAATTGGGGTTGTAATACTTTTCTGTTAAAGAAAAAACTTTCAGAGCAGTTCTACCAAAGGAGGTTGAGATGAGTCGTCTTCTTTATGAAAATTCAGTTTCATATAAAGGATATCTCATAATTCCATTTGTTTTTGGCAAAGCGGATAATTACGAGATTTATTCGTATAAATTGTTATCTGAAATTGGACACAAAAGCCAATTTCATAAAGCAGAAAATCCAGCAGGAATCTATGGAAGTGGCGTTAGTAACATTATTGATATTGCTAAAGAGCATATCGATCAAAATTCCGAGTTTGTTCATCGGGGAGATAGTTTTAAGTCTCGCTACATTTATCGGAACAATTTGATTATCATCTTCCAAGAAGGAGACAAATATTTTTATGACCATTATCCACCAGAGTTATTAAATAATATTGCAGCTCCAAAGTTATTCAAATCTGAATATGAATGTCTGAATTGGATTAAGCAAGGGTTTGATGGGCGACATCTATGGCAAAGAGCTATTTGAAGAAGGTAGGAGTATTTGCATTTGTGTATTACAGCAGTTTTCATGTATTTGAACCACACTTGTGTAGGGGCGCAAGGCCTTGCACCCCTACACAAGTGTGGTCTATTTACTTGAAAATAGCTGTAATTTGTAATTTTGCCTTGCAGTATTATTTAAATGTCTGCAATCAACCTTGATTTATTGCGCTTGGCTCCATGTAGATAATTTCCCAAATGTGGCCATCTAAGTCAGCAAATCCATGTCCATACATAAAACCGTGATCTTGCGGTTCATTGTAGGTTGTTCCACCAGCAGCGACAGCCTTGCGAATCATTTCATCAACTTGTTCTCGGCTATCAGAAGATAAACACACAAGCACTTCTGTGCTTTTTGTGGCATCACAAATTTCTTTGGGAGTAAAGGTCTTAAACTTTTCATGGTTCAAGAGCATGACGAAAATGTTTTCGGACACAATCATACAGGTGGTAGTTTCGTCAGTGAATTGAGAATTAAACTCAAAGCCGAGTTGAGTAAAGAACTCGATCGATTGATTGAGGTTTTGAACTGGCAGATTAACAAAAATTTGAGTACTCATGAGTTCTTCTTTGGAATTATTTCACAGTAAAGGATCGGCGAAAAAGCGCTGAGGTTTTACTCTAGGGAAGACGCCTATAAGTGCCTCCCCACAAGTCAAGGAGTTTTCTGGCAGTTGACCATCCAGGGAATGCCGAATCGATCGACCAACATACCAAAGCGGACAGACCAAAAGGTTTGATCGATCGGCATTTTCACTTTTCCGTTTTCTGCTAAGGTATGAAAGATGCGTTCTGCCTCCGCTGGCTCGTCAACGCTGATTTGCACGGAAAAGCCTTGGGGTGTTTCAAAATACCCAGGCGGACTATCAGACCCCATCAAGAGGCGATCGCCCAGATCGAGGCAGACGTGCATGATTTTGTCATGCCATTCGGCAGGTATATGCTCGGCTGAGGGTGCATCCCCGTGGGTCATCATCATGACAATTTTGCCACCAAGACAGTGTTCGTAGAACTTGAACGCGGCTTCACAGTTACCGTTGAACATAAGATAAGGATTGGGTTTCATGGCGTTGACTCAGTAGATTAGCCTATGGGTTGAGCGTGAATACAGCTTGAGAAGTCTCTGGATCGAATGGAACCGAGAGATGTTCGTGTAATATCTGCCATTCGCCTTGATTTTTCTGGCAGACAGCGGTGACGCGCATCCAGGTCTGCATTGCTGGATGGTCTTGGCTTCCTGTGAAGCGAAATAGCCAGTGTGCAACCGCTAAGTCTTCGCTGACGGTAATTTTGAGGTCTCGTGTTTCAATCTCAAAGGTGTCGGGGAAGTAAGGCAAACATTCTTTCCACACTTGACGCCAAGCATCTTTTCCTTGGGTTTGGAAAGGAGGTTTAACATCGAAGACGATAATCTCGTTGGCATAGTGGGACATGATTTGCTCAACATCCTTGGCGCAGATAGCGCGTTGTTGCTCGGCAATTAGTTGGCGAATCTGAACTTCATTAGTGGCGATCGCGTTTTTGGTTGTCATCGTCATCTCTCCTTTTGGGTTGAGGTTGAGTGCAGTTACGAATTCTCTGGCAAACCTGCAACTTCAATCACAGGTCGAATTTCAACAGTGCCGACGTGCGCGCCTGGAATCCGCGCGGCGATCGCGATCGCTTCGTCGAGATCCTGAGCATTAATCAGAAAAAAACCGCCTAATTGTTCGCGAGTTTCTGCAAACGGCCCGTCAGTTATTAATGGTTTGCCCTCGCGCACCCGAACGCTGGTTGCAGTTGCCACAGGGTGGAGTGGGGCGGTTGCGAGATACTGCCCCTTCGAGTTGAGTTGTTGTGCCAGTTGCGCGGATTCTACATAACAATGTTCCCGTTCAGTTTGGCTCAGGGCATTTTCCTCCAGGTAAATCAGCAGCAAATATTTCATCAGGTTGCCTCCTTTATTTCCCGTTGTTACTTCCCTTTGTTAGTAAGTCGAACGGTGCTGACTCAAATCGACACTCCACCAAAAATTTTTATCGTTTAGTACGATCTGGGTATACCTCCCTTGTTTCCCTTTGTTAGTACAGTCGAACGGTGCTATCTCAAATCGACACCTCGCCAAAAATTTTTATCGAAGAAAAGAGAAAAACTGCCCCCTGCCCCCTGCCTCTTGCCTCCTGCCCCCTGCCTCCTACCCCCTGCCTCCTGCCCCCTGCCTCCTGCCCCCTGCCTCCTACCCCCTGCCTCCTTCAATTCAGGTATGATCCCAAACGCAAAAACAGACGTAAACCAAGCGATCGCCTCCCTTTATCAGGCTGAATGGGGGCGGATCGTCGCCATCCTCATCCGCTTGGTGGGAGATTTCGATGTGGCTGAAGAAGCAGCACAGGAAGCCTTTATCGCTGCCGTGAATCAATGGCAGTCTAGCGGCGTGCCCGATCTCCCCCGTGCGTGGATCGTCAAAACAGCCCGATACAAAGCCATCGATCGCCTCCGACGGCGGACACGGCTGACGGAAAAATTGGAATGGTACGCCGCCTCCGGGTTAATCCCAACCCGCGAGGAGCCAACTTACGATACAGACGAAATTCCAGACGATCGACTGCGGCTGATCTTTACTTGCTGCCACCCAGCACTGGCGATCGAGGCACAGGTTGCTTTGACGCTGCGGTTGCTGGGCGGACTTGAAACAGATGAAATTGCGCGGGCGTTTCTCGTGCCCACGGCAACGATGGCGCAACGACTGGTACGCGCCAAACGCAAGATTCGGGATGCAGGTATTCCCTATAAAGTGCCGGACACAACCGATCTGTCTGTGCGAGTAGACGCAGTGCTGACGGCGATCTATTTGATTTTCAATGAGGGCTACGCGACGACTAGGGGCGAGACGATGATGAGGGCTGACCTCTGCACAGAAGCGATTCGGCTGGGTCGTCTCCTGAGGACGTTGATGGCACCCCAACCGCCCTCAGAAGTGACTGCACTTTTGGCGCTGATGTTGCTGCACGACTCCCGACGCGATGCCCGTTTGGATGAGGCAGGCGATCTGGTGTTGCTCGAAGATCAGGATCGTAGTCGCTGGAATCAACAGCAGATTGCTGAGGCGCTACCGCTCGTTGAAGAGGCATTGCGGGGCGAAATTGGTTCGTTTGCAGTGCAAGCAGCGATCGCAGCACTACATTGTCAGGCAGCACAAGCAAAAGAAACGGACTGGTTACAAATTGTTCGCCTCTACGATTTACTCGAACGCTTGCAGCCCTCACCGATTGTTTCGCTGAATCGGGCGGTGGCGATCTCAATGATAGAAAGTCCTCAGACGGCTCTCGGACTGATTGATGGGCTTGCCCCTCAACTTAATGACTATCATCTATTTCACGCCACCCGTGCCGAGATGCTGCGCCGCATCGGAGCCTCAGCATCAGCCGCAGAGAGCTACGCGATCGCGCTCATGCTGGTTACTAATGACAGCGAACGTCGCTTTCTGGAACGTCGGCTGCGCGAAGTTCAGCCTTAAAGATAAGGGAATTTTACCAAGAAGCGATCGCAGAGTAGAGATATAGGTAGGTTGGCGTAAATAATTATTGTTGGGCTAAAGCAGGGGGCAGGGGGCAGGGGGCAGGGGGAGAATGAGTTTGAGTCTTATTTACTTTTCTTTACACAGTTTGGTTTTATTGCACCGACTTACTTAGAATTCCTATATTTATTATATATTTATGCGTTTTAACCTGGTTCTTCGTTCAGGTTCAAATACTAGACTCTAACATTACTGTAAGGAGCAATCAGAATGGCTACTATCAACGGTACTATCTATAACAACACTCTATCAGGTGGGGCAGGTAATGACGTTATCTTTGGCAATAGTGGAGACGATAAGCTGTACGGCTTGTCTGGCAACGATCGGCTGTACGGTGAGTATGGCAACGATACTCTCTCTGGCAGGTATGGCAACGATACCCTCTCTGGCAGGTATGGCAACGACCTGCTAGATGGTGGTGAGGACAACGACCTGCTAGATGGTGGTGAGGACAACGACACGCTATACGGTGGTGTTGGCAGCGATACGCTGTATGGTGGTGTTGGCAACGATAGGGTGTACGGTGGTGCTGGCAACGACACGCTATACGGTGGTGCTGGCAGCGACATTCTATTAGGTGCGGCAGGTAATGACGTTATCTTGGGCAATATTGGAAACGATAAGCTGTATGGTGAGGATGGCAACGATCGGCTGTACGGTGAGTATGGCAACGATACTCTCTCTGGCAGGTATGGCAACGATACCCTCTCTGGCAGGTATGGCAACGACCTGCTAGATGGTGGTGAGGACAACGACCTGCTAGATGGTGGTGAGGACAACGACAGGCTGTACGGTAGTGCTGGCAACGATACGCTGTACGGTGGTGTTGGCAGCGATACGCTGTACGGTGGGATAGGCAGCGACGTTCTAAGAGGTGGAGCGGGTGCTGACATTTTCCTTTATGATCTCCTCGACTCCTATCCAGACTTCAACGCGCTTGAAGGAGACAAATACATATTCGGGAGTACCCCAGGTCTTATTTAGCGAGCAAAGATTAATCCATAGGCGATCGCTATTTATCCAAGGATGATTGTTCAGAACCTGAAACGAGGTATTTTCGTTCATGCACAGAATGATTCGTTAGTACAGTGCGTAAGTCCTAGTTTTATTGCACCGACTTACTTATACATAGGACTTACGCAAAATTATGAAAAAACGAACCGCAAAGGACACAAAGGACACGAAGTCAAGAAGGTTTCAGAGAGTTCTTGCGTAAGTCCTGATACAAATCTAAAGACTTTATTAAATAGCTACCCAGGTAAAAAATGGGTAGTTCTCCGCTATCTTTAAGCAAGCGATTCAGGGATAATTATTTCTATAGAAAAGCGCCAGCAAAAATTTTAGGCTGGCATTTAATAAACCGTATATAAAGCAAAGCCCTGAACTTTTATCAGGGCTTTTTAAATCTAAGCAGAGCGATCGCAGCCTTTTAAATCTGATTATTTCGTGGAAGCGATCGATTATTTATATAGTAGTGCTAGTACTAAAACGACTGATGGCTAGACTGGGGAAATTGATGCTGCGGGAAAACCGTGATTTTCATGTCATTCAAAAAATAGAAGCTGCTTTGCGTGAGTATTCTTTCCTTGGTCAAGGCATTTGCATTTTAGCCTCAACCACTCTACAAAAATTGCTCTATAAATAATCTACATAATAAACTACGATAAAGCTATCGGAATAGTGCTTTTAAAGATTATGAGCAACACTAAAAAAGTTAGTGACGACTTGAGCGCTGCTCCCCAACTAAATTCTGAGGAGTTAAAACAGGCAGCCCAAGAGGGATTTAAGTCAGTGCTAAACCTGCGTTCTCCCGATGAAGCAGGTTTTCTCAGCGACGAACAGCAGCAAGCTGAAGCGGCTGGACTGCAATATGCTAATGTGCCATTAAAGCCTTCAGAAGCAAATCAAGAGCAAACAGAGTTAGCAATTCAGGAAATTGAGAACTTACCCAAACCAATTTTAATTCACTGTGCTGCTGGAGCAAGGGCTGGTGGTATCGCCTTGATTGCCAATGCGATTAGTGAAGGTCTGACTTATGAGGAAATTAGTCAGAAAGCTCTTGAGCTTGGTTTAAATTTAGAACAACCCCACCTCAAGCAATTCCTACTTGAAAAGTATATTGCCAAGCAAAAATGACTAACTCAGCACCAAGTCGTTTGGGTGAACTCGCCAACCTGTTTTTTAAATTGGGCGTTATCGGCTTTGGGGGCCCGGTTGCCCATATTGCCATGATTGAAGATGAAGTAGTTAAGCGGCGTCAATGGTTGACAAGGGAGCATTTTCTAGATTTGTTGGGTGCAACTAACCTAATTCCTGGGCCAAATTCCACAGAAATGGCTATCCACATAGGATACATCTATGCAGGATGGCTGGGGCTGATTGTGTCAGGCGTTTGTTTTGTCTTGCCTGCGGTTCTAATTACTGGTGGGTTTGCTTGGGTTTATGTTGCCTACGGTACTCTACCCCAAATTACTCCTTTGCTTTATGGGATTAAACCGGCCGTTTTAGCAATCATCATCAATGCCCTGTGGGGCTTGGCCAAAAAGGCTGTGAAAACTCGCCAATTACTAGTAATCGCTTTCGCTGTGGCATTGCTAACATTGTTATTCAAATTAAATGAAGTAATAGCCCTATTAATTGGGGGATTGCTGGGTATGGTTTGGTTACATTCTGGCGAAAAAAACGATAAACCAGGAGATAAAGCCAACTTTCTGATTGCTAGTCTCAGTACAGGTGTAACTTTGAAAGCATCGGCTGTACTTGCTACATCGGTAGCGGCTGCATCTACTGTAGCCAATGTTTCTTTATGGCAATTGGGTTGGTTTTTTCTTAAAGTCGGTAGTGTCTTGTTTGGTGGTGGCTACCTTTTGGTGGCTTTTCTGCAAGGGGGATTAGTTCAAGAATACGGCTGGCTGACACAACAGCAGTTATTAGATGCGATCGCAATTGGTCAATTTACCCCTGGGCCAGTACTTTCCACTGCTACCTTTATCGGTTATGTGATTGCTGGCATACCTGGCGCAATTGTTGCCACAATCGGAATTTTTCTACCTTCTTTTGTTTTTGTTGCTGCCCTGAATCCTCTAATTCCACGCTTACGAGCTTCTTCTTGGACTAGAGCATTTTTGGATGCTGTGAATGTTAGTGCTGTAGCCTTAATGGTTGTGACTACTCTACAACTGGGGACAGCAACTTTAACATTACCACAAGCCCCATTTGTAGATTTTCTCGGTTTGGCGATCGCGATCGTCTGTGCCATTTTAGCCATTCACTTTCGCATCAATGCTGCATGGTTAGTCTTTGGTAGCGCCTTCATTGGATGGGGTGCTTCACTCTTGGGCTACACTCGATGAAATTGCAAGTATAGCAAGGGACTGGGGACTGGGTGAAAAGCCTTTTTGTGTCTAAGTTTTATCGTCTGTTGATGTCCTAACCACCTTGACTGTTGCTATATCCCTCTTCTGTCACTTTCCGACATAAGCAAGTAGTAAATAACTGA
>NZ_JAVRCL010000039.1:0-81434 GCF_034530775.1 Nostoc sp. DedSLP04
CTCTAATTCTATTTGATTCGCGTTCTCTCATATCGCTTTTAGTCTAAACTCCAGGAAGAGGGGATTTATAGAAGACGCTGAAATTGAATTCAGTTATTACAAGTCAGAAGTCAGAATTGAATTCAGGCTCCTGACTTCTGAAGTATTTCTTGTTAACTGTGGTATTGGACTGATTTTCGTCAAAGTATTCTTCCATCGGTGCAAAATATAAAAAGCAATGAAAACCCCAACCTGCTTAAAGGATGGGGGCATAAATAAAAACTCTATATTTCATGATGACACAACTCAATATTTGTTCGACTGTTGTCAGCCTGGAGGTGGAATAATGAACAAACCACCATCCAGACGCAAGAAAGTTATCCCTGGGGCATCTGGTGAACCAAAGCCAGCCACCAACTCTGCAAAAAAAGATCCTTCTTCGCACGAAAATCCAGCTTCAGCAACGATTACGGTTACTGCTGTTGAAGTTACAGAGTTGACCGAGGAAGAACAAAGCTTACGCTTGCAATTGGAAGGTCAGGTAGAAAGGGCATTTTTGTCAGCAGGTCAGGCGCTTATGGAGTTGAGGGACAGACGGCTGTACCGTTCCACGCACCGGACTTTTGAAGAATACTGCCGCGATCGCTTCAATTATAGTCGTGATGCCGCTTACTTAAAGATTTCGGCTACTGTGGTTTATGAGAATCTTCAAAAGTTTTTGCCGACCATTGGTCGGCAAATTCCAATGCCGACCAACGAACGACAATTGCGTTTTTTGGCGAAAGCCGAGTTGGAACCGGCTGTGCAAGCGGATGTATGGCAGCAGGCAGTAGAGCAAGCTGGCAATAAGATTCCATCCGGTCGCATAGTGAAAGACGTAGTGGATAGGATACGCGGAAGCACGAAAGTACCCAATCCTTACCATATTGGTGAAATATGCATTCTTTTGCCAAAGGATAACCCAGACTTGAGAGGTAAAGCGGGTTATTGGGGTGTGGTAAGTCACGTTGGCGAATATAGTTGTACAGTCCAGACATGGGACGGTGACTACACCGTAAAAATCGAACACCTGAAGTTACTGGAATTGCTTGATGAAGATTGCCAATTCATGCAGCAGTTATGTGTGAGGTTACGGCAGTTGCATGAAGTGGCTAACCGTGACTCTTCTGTGGATTGGCTGTTGCAGGGGTTGGGGAAACAAGCTAAACCGTATCTGTCATCTTTGCAGGCAAAGCTGCTGGCGGCTGTGGAACGAGAGTACAACCTTGTTTGGAAGCAGCAGAAGTGACCGAAGAAGCAGGGGAGCAGGGGAGCAGAGGAGAAAGATTTTGGATTCCCTTGGCTTTTAGGGTTTCAAGCCCCTAAATTTATTTATGCTCAAAAGAAAAACATTTATTTCGAGATGCAACGGACGAGAAATAATACGTCCGTTTTCTTGCCCCTCCATTTATGTATGGGGTTTCTCCCCTGCTCCCCATCCCCTCTGCCCCTCTGCCTCTTCGTTGACGAGACAGCTAGTAAACAATAGGTAGCCCTTTCAAGGTGTGTGATTTTGCAGCTTTTTCTGGTTTAGAATCTTAGCAGTTGAGACATGAGGCTTGTTCTTAAGATAAGTTCGTTTAGGTTGAGCTTTCTTAGGATCTCGCGGATGACGGCGAAAAGTTCTCAGTTTGACAAGGCCTGCCAGATGTTTGAGAGTTTGCGATAATTCTGAGAAGGTCATGTTCTGAAAAACACACCACTCATTAGGGGGAATGGCAATCATCATTCCTCTGTAAGTACCTTTAATTTCGTCGGCTAAATAGTAGCTGGAAATTTCGGCTTCTATCTTCTCGGTTCCATGAAAACTTCTCAGGGCTGCCTGAACGGTAGACAGAATGTTATAGGCGACTAAAGCGATGCAGAAGGTAAACAAAGCCGCTTTTGGATAGCCTAGCGTATTAATCTCGCAGCAGAGATTTTCTGTCAGAACTTGGAATAAGATTTCGAGTTTCCAACGTTTGCGGTACATTTGGGCTATCAACATTGGATTTGCTACCTCAAACGGCAGATTTGTCAGAATAAAAATTTCTCTGTCCCCGTCACGATTAGGCTGCTTCAAGCAGACCTTAATTCGTCGTGCCTTTAACAGTTGACCATCATCAGCACTCAAGATAATGTTTTGCTCAAATACAGTACCACTATCGCTTTGACCTACTAATCGGAAATCATCGGTTGCTTGCCAAGGCAGACTTTGATGCTGTCGGATAATAAAATAGCCAAGACCTGCGGCAACACCGAATAAGAACTTGAGTGTACAAAAATTCCGGTCTGCAATCCAAACGTCATCTTCTTCAACAGTTGGTAGTACCTCGTCAAACAAAGAACGCTCTTGGGCATGACCATCTTCACAAGGAAATACATCTACTGCCAGCATTAAACTTGGGTCAAGTACGACCAATGATTGCCCTAGTAACGGGGCGCTACTAATTTCACGTAATGGTTTTAAGCGGTGTTCGGTCGCCGCGATGCCTGCGGCGGGCTACGCCTACGCATTACCATCAATAATTTTTACTCGATATCCTGGTAGCAAATCCGGTATTGTTGCATTGAGGTGTCGAATTGTCGCTTCCATTTGACCAGCAACCTCTCTGACTAGCTCCCCACTGGTACTCGGTTCAATACCGTTGATTTTATTGTAGACCGAGGTAACTGAAACACCTATTTTTTCCACTGATGCTTGGTGTGCTGCGTGTACTGATGGATGAACTCCGCAGACCACAAGGCTCATCAAATTAACTACTGTGGAGAATAATAGCTCACGAGTGTACTGGGTTTTGGCACTACGTTCAAACAGTTCATCTATGATTTGGGGACATAGTGCTTTCTCTAAAAGCCCACGAACCATCACTGATACTGGGCTTTCTGTGACAAAACGCTCAAATACCTGCCCTAGCAACATTTTTTTTCTCCACCCAACAGATTTGCACCTCTTTTTACCAAACTACAAATCAGCCCATCACACAACACCTTGAAAGGGCTAGTTCTATAATTCAAGAAATAAAACTTCTGGTTGACAGTTTCTGATTGGTGCTAAAACTGCTGCAAGAAGTCATTCACGATTTCTCCAAATTGATTAATTTTTATTGCTTTTTAGTGTGAATAAATATTTCGCTAACAGTGTCTTCGCTACTTTTACCCCTACTTCCTCTTGATTACTGAATCGGTATTCTAGCCTTACACAGTTCATTCTCAATAAGCACCTAATTTTTTCAAGGTGTCTGTGCCTCCAAAACCTTTATCTGGCTTGGTTTTACGATGATTGTCGCCCCTTGAAGAAATGGGATAAAGAGTTACGTCATCAGCGCATTCAGCAGGACCATAAGCATTCATCATGGGAATATGAGAATAATAGTCGAACCACCAATATTGGAGATTAGTCTCAAAAGCTTCGCCAGTTACTAATAACCAACGCAGTTTACAGAGGTGTGGGATCTGAGGCTGAGATCGCTCAACCTCTTCAAGCAACATTTTTAAGAGTGAGGGAACTATTTGGAGGACAGAGATTGCTTGACGCTCAATCTGTTCCAGCAGTTGGGCTGGTTCGCGCACAATTTCATACTTAAAAACGTGTACTCTACCACCAATTAGCAGTAAAGTCAGGACTTGCCAAATAGAGATATCGAAGCTAATCGGGGCTGTCTGGGCGATCGCATCGGTTTCCTTGAGGTCAAGGTTAGCAATCATGGCATAGAGATGATTGAGTAACCCTAAGTGTTCAATGAGGACACCTTTGGGTTGCCCTGTTGAGCCGGAAGTATAGATGGCGTAGGCTAGGTTATGAGGCTGACTCTGGCAAATCGGAGGTGTCTGGGGCTGCCGAGACAACAGGCGATCGTCATCAATATAAACAATCTGAGTTTGGTGTTTCGGCAATAGTTCGGCTAATTTGCTTTGAGTAAGCAATACTGCTACTGAGGCATCTGCCAATATATAAGCCAGTCGTTCTTGGGGATAAGTTGGCTCAAGGGGAACATAAACACCACCCGCTTTAAAAATTCCCAGGATTCCAACTACCATATCGAGCGATCGCTCAACGCACAATCCTACTAAAACTTCTGAGCCAACACCAATTTTTTGCAAGTAATGGGCGAGTTGATTAGCTTGGCGATCGAGTTCTTGGTAAGTTAAATGCTGATTTTCAAAGACGACAGCAGTCGCTTCGGGGGTGCGCTGGACTTGTTGCTCGAAGAGTTGGTGAAAACAGTAATCCTTTGGGTATGGAGTAGCCGTATTATTCCACTCAACCAGCATCAGATGTAGTTCAGATGGTGTAAGCAAAGCCAATTCACCAATACCTTGAGCAGGGTTGACTACAATTGCTTCCACTAAGGTTTGGAAATGTCCCGTCATCCGAGTAATGGTGTCTGCTGCAAATAAATCGGTGCTGTATTCCCAGGAACCAACTAGAGTTGTAGCAGTTTCTTCAAAGGTTAAGGTCAAATCAAATAGGGCGGTGCTGACTTGAGGCTGTAAAGGTGTCAGAGTTAACCCAGGTAATTTTAAGGGGGCAATGGAAGCATTTTGGAGAACGAACATCACCTGAAATAGAGGAGTATGGCTCAAGTTACGCTCAGGCTGTAGTGCTTCTACAACTTTTTCAAAAGGAATTTGTTGATGGGCATAAGCTTCTAAGGTAGTTTCTCGGACTTGTGCTAAAAGCTGGGTAAAACTCGGATTATTTTCTAAGTGAGTTCGCAGGACTATTGTGTTCACCAAACAACCGATTAGATGCTGAGTTTCAATGCGATCGCGATTAGCAATAGGGGAACCGATGGCAATATCTTCCTGTCCACTGTAGCGGTAGAGCAATACCGCAAATGCTGCTAGCAGCGTCATGAAGAGAGTTGTGCCAGCATTTTGGCTTAACTGTCGCAGTTGTTGGGTTAATGTTGAGTTCAGGCTAAAGGCTAGGGTTTGTCCTTGGTTAGTTTGAACTGGTGGACGCGGGCGAGCGCTCGGTAATTGCAGCAGAGACGGTATGCCAGCAAGTTGCTGTTTCCAGTAATTTAGTTGTTTTTCGAGAACATCGCCCTGTAAATATTGCCTTTGCCAGAGAGCATAGTCTGCATACTGGATCGGTAACTCTGGCAAAATTGGCTCTATTCCTTGTCTGTAAGCTTGGTAAAAGGTAAATAGTTCCTGAATAAAAACCCCAATTGACCAACCATCATTAATGATGTGATGTATTGTCGTCAAAATAATATAATCTATTGTTCCTAGCTGGAGAATCATGACTCGCAGCAGAGGTGCTTGAGCAAAATCAAAGGGACGGTGGGAATGTTCGGCAGCTAAACGGTCAATTTCAGCAGTTTGCTCCGATGCCGAGTGATAACGCAAGTCGATGTGGGATAGGGTAATCGGTCGATGGGCATGAATAACTTGTTGGGGTTCACCGTTTTCTGTAGTGAAGTTAGTCCGCAATATTTCGTGGCGTTCAATGACGCTATTAACGCTTTGTTCAAGTGCTGCAATGTCTAAGTGTCCCGATAGTTTGAGACTAAAGGAACTGTTGTAGGCTGGATTAGCTGGTTCTAGTAAATTGAAAAACCACAATCGCTCCTGAGCAAAGGAAAGCAACAGGGCAGCTTCAGGCGATCGCTTTGGAATAGTTAGCGTTTTTGCAGGACTAACTAACTCTCCCCGCAAACGTTTTTCCAGCAAGGCTCGTTTTGCCGCAGAGAGTTGTGATTTTCGATTTGAGAAAGGTTGTGCTGGAATTTCCATATTAGAATCGGTTGCGCCTAATTTTTCGTTTTTAATCAGGGAATGGGGAATAGGGAATAGAGAATGGGGAATAAAAGTGTACTGAGTTTTTTTCAAAAATCAAATATGAGTTTTAAAGAACCATATTTATTTCAATACGCTTGGGTTATGGCTAAAACTCTTTATCAAAGTCAAATTTTTAACGAACCACAGAGGCGCAGAGGAAACAGAGAGAAGAGAAAAAAATGCTTAATCCAAGCGTATTGATGTTTATTTATTTATTTTCATAAATCAATTTAGTTGCTCTCAGACCCAATTATTCGAGCAGTTTTTTTCCTTTTTCTTGTTCCCTCTTAACTAATGCTTCAGCCTCTTCTTCGGTTAATTCTTCAATTTCTTTTAAGAGAATTTCTTCAACTATAATCGCTAAATCAGCAACAGTATTTGCTTCAAACAGTGCCCTTAAGGGAATTTCAATGTTGAATGTATCTTGAATCTGAGCAATAGCTTGGGTGGCTAGAAAAGAGTGTCCTCCAAGTTCAAAAAAGTTATCAGTAATGCCTACAGCCTCAACACCTAATACTGCGGCAAAAATATCAGCGATCGCTTGTTCTATATCTGTCTGTGGGGCGACAAACTCTTGAGTGCGTTGGTTTTGGAAATCTGGAAGTGGTAGTGCTTGGCGATCGATTTTGCCATTAGGCGTTAAGGGAAAGTGCGAAAGTTGCACAAAATCATTGGGAATCATGTACTCTGGTAAATTCGCTTTGATAAATTGGCGCAGTTCTGATGTGGATACTGATAAGAACTTTTCCCCAGAAAATTGCTCTAAATGCTGCTTTCTTTGAGATTTAGTTTCACGAGATTTGCGTATCGAACTGTTGGGATGAATGGCATAGAGCATATAAACCTCAATATTACTATCGGGTTGTTCGCCTTTAGAAATAATGTATTCATCCACAGAAACCTGATAACTTTTCTGTTCTAATAGAGTAGTAATTTTTTGCAGATTTTCCAACCCATCAACCTCGATCGCCAGTTGTTTAATTTTCGGCCAATCCTGTTCGTCAATACCTTCAAGGACAAGATACTCGCTTTTCTCAACATCGATTTTGAGCAAATCAATTTGCTCTATTTTATACTCACGAATAATGGTAGAAAGGCTTTTTAACTTACACAGATAGGTTTCACTACGATATCGTTCTGCTAAAAATTCGTCGATTCCTTCTTGAGAGCGTATTCCTTGCCGTCCGACTACGCCATTTTCAACCTGGTGGACAATCATTGCTTTTGCCGCTCGTTTATCTTTTTCTGGTTCGGCAAAACGCCCAGATATTCCTGACATTTCTGGGTAGAACGTAAATTTAACCGTTTCTTGTTGATGAGAAAGACCATATTCAAACAGTTTCACTTGAGGGCTATATTGACTCAAGTTTGCTTGCAAAATATTAAATGTGGGTGGAATCGGTTCAAAAGCATAAACTGTGGTGTTGGAAAAATTCTGCTGCACAAATAATGTAAATAAACCAATATTTGCACCCACATCAAAAACACAATCACCATCATTAAGGGTGATGCCGTGCTTTAGATAGATTTGATTTTCAAAGATTTCGGCGTAAAGCGCATTGGTTTGGTGAGCGCTCAAATGGTTGATTGTCATCCCGTTAGGAAGTTTGAGCAGTTTTTGGCGATCGCTATTCGGTTGCTGCTTTGGAATAAAGTAAGCTACCAATCGCTGTTGCTCTGAAGCGACTGTCATCGCTGTGTCTTCACGAACGATGACACAACTCTCGCGGATCTGAGGATGCTGGTTGAGTACCGTTTCGATTTCACTAAGTTCGATGCGGAAGCCACGAACTTTAACTTGATTGTCAATGCGCCCCAGAAACTCGATCTTGCCATCAGGTAAATACTGCGCTAAATCGCCAGTTTTGTAAATCCGCGCTTTTGGGTCGGTGCTAAAGGGATTGGGAATAAACTTGGCTTGGGTAATATCAGTCCGATGAAGATAGCCGCGTGCAAGTCCAGCACCACCAATATGCAATTCCCCAGGTACTCCAACAGGAACAGGCTGAAGATAGCGATCGAGAATGTAAATTTGGGTATTAGCGATCGCCTGACCGATGGGGATTTTGCGATCGCCAACATCAATAGCATGGGTAGTTGACCAGATTGTAGCTTCGGTGGGGCCATACATATTGTAAATTTTCCCTGGTATTGCTTCCCGGAGTTCCTGCGCTAATGATGGGGACAAACTCTCTCCCCCAACCATTAAGGCTTGCAGCGACCTGAGTGGATGTAAACTGTGCGTAGTCATCAGCATTCGTAGCCAGGAGGGAGTGCATTGCAGATGGGATACCGGATATTTCTGCAATTGAGCTAGTACGGAATGTTCTGGATCGTGGTTACTTGTTTTTAGATTGCTACGCTCTTTCACTTCTTTGAGGTAATTGAGACTAGACAAAGTAGAATCAATATCCATGCCAAAATCAATCAAACACGCTACTTCATCCACTCCAATTGCCTGCAAACGCTCAATCAGACTCAGGCATTTTTCTGGTGTTCCTAGCAACCCACTAGTTTCAAAGTAACGGTTAAATGCAAATGAGAGTAAAGCTTCGCGATCGCCCTCATCCCAGGATTTAACTTGAGCAGCTAAATCCATCCCGTCCCACATTTTGAGTACCAAATCTATTGAGCTATTGAGATAATTGCACAAGGGGCGACGGACTTGCTCGCGCACGGTTTCTAAATCTTCACCAATGAAGGTGTGTAACATCAGAGTAATATGACCCGTACCCGCATAGCCTTGCTCTTGCCAGACTTGGCGATAAAGTTTGATTTTCTCTGCCAAATCCTCAAGACTCTGCCCCAATAGATGGGTGAGAACATTTGCACCTATTTCTCCCGCCAAATGGAAAGTTTCTGGATTACCCGCCGCAGTTACCCAAACAGGGAGTTCGGGTTGCACGGGTCGCGGAAAAGTTTGAACATCTATTGTCTGACCTGTGCCATCTTTAAGGGCGATCGCTTCTCCTCGCCACAGTTGCCGCACTGTGGCGATTCCTTGTGTCATAATCGTTTTGCGTTCGGTGTAGCGATCGGGAGCTAACACAAAATCATTGGGTTGCCAGCCGCTAGCAAAAGAAATGCCTACCCGTCCATTGGATAAGTTATCAACTAATGCCCATTCTTCAGCAATGCGCAGTTCTGCATGGAGGGGCAAAACGACGCTACCAGCCCGAATCTGAACTTGTTCCGTAATTGTGGCGATCGCCGCAGCAGCAACAGCAGGGTTAGGATAAATACCTCCAAAGGCATGAAAATGGCGTTCTGGTATCCAAACCGCAGTAAATCCATTGCGATCGGCAAACTTTGCTCCTTCAATAAGTAGTTTGTAATGTTCCTTTGCTGTCACCGTTTGATTATCGCTGGCAAAGTAGAACAGGCTGAATTCCAAAGGCTTGGTATCGGCTTTTGTCAAAGAAGATATTTTTGTCGGAGATAGATTTTTGGGATCGTCTTGCAAAATCACCTGAAAGCCACGAGCGAGAGTCCAGAATATTTCCAGAATCGAAATATCAAAGGAAATCGTCGTCAGGGCGAGCCAAATGCCACCATTTCCCCCAATCCGTTCGTCCATACCAGTGAAGAAATTTGCCATTTGGCGATGTTCGACCATCACCCCTTTAGGTTGACCTGTAGAGCCAGAGGTATAAATAACGTAAGCTAGGTGATGGGATTTGACCTCTGTTTGCAGATTTTCCAGTTTTGGCGGTAATTGTCTGATATCTGCGTCCAGAGTAATAATTTGCGCGCAAGTGACTGGCAAAATTGCTAGTAATCGTTGTTGAGTAAGTAAAACCGATATATTTGCATCCGAGAGCATATATGCCAATCGCTCTTGAGGATAGGTTGGGTCAAGAGGCACGTAAGCTCCTCCCGCTTTTAGAATCCCCAGTAGACCAATTACCATTTCTAGCGATCGCTCAACGCAAATTCCCACTAATGTCTCTGGTCGAACGCCAAGACTTTGCAAATAATGAGCTAATTGATTTGACTTTTCGTTTAAGGCTCGATAGGTTAAGGTTTGGTTGCCAAATATCACAGCAATGGCCTCAGGTGTCCGTTCAACCTGTTGTTCAAACCACTGATGAACGCATAAATGTTGTGGATAGTCAATACTTGTCTGATTCCAATCCACCAATAATTGTTGCTGTTCTGTTTTAGTGAGCAGTGGTAGTGTCGCGCTCGGACTGTCAGGATTAGTAACAATTCCCTCAAGTAATGTCTGCAAATGCCCCATCATTCGCTCAATTCTATCTGCATTGAAGAGGTCAGCATTGTACTTGAACACCGTATAAACCGCTTCGCTTGTTTCTACAGCTTCCAGCGTGAGATCGAACTGACCTTCTTGCTGAGGCATTTCCAAGGGTGCTAATTGTAAGTTGTGCCAGGTAATTGGTTTTTGAACGGCTTTTGGTGACAATAGCGCTTCCATAACTGGCGATTGCCGAAAGTTCTGCAAGATAAAAGCCACTTGAAATATAGGGTGATAGCTAGGATTGGGTTGAACTTGCAGTTCTTCTACCAGCAGAGGGAAAGGATAACCCTGATTGGCAAACATTTCTAAAACAGTGCGGCGGTTTTGAGCAAGAAGTTCTCTACAGGTGGGATTGCCTACCAACTTCCCTCGCAACACCACTTGATCGATAAAATTACCAATAACGGCTGTAAACTGCGACTGGCTGCGACCTGCGGCTAACGGCGATCCAATTAAGATATCATCTTGACCAGTGTAGCGAGATAGCAAAATTTGAAAAGCCGTCAGCAGCACTACATAAAGGGTTGTGCGTTCGGTTGTGGCCAGAGTCTTGAGTTTGGCAACCAAGGAATTTGGTAGTTGGCAAAACTGAGAAGCACCGTTGTAGGTTTGAAAACTGGGGCGCGGACGATCTGCTGGTAATTGTAGTATGGGCAGTTGTCCAGCTAGTTGTTGTTGCCAGTAACTACGAAGTTTTTCCCCTTGTGGACTTGCTAATAAGTTTTCCTGCCACTGTACGTAGTCTTGATAAGTGCGATCCAATGGCGGCAAACTCGGAGTTTGTCCAGTACTGATAGCAGCGTACAAAGATAACAGTTCGTTCACCACAAGCTCAATTGACCATCCGTCACCTGCAATGTGGTGAATTGTCACTGATAAAATATGTTTTTCTTCGTTTTGAGTGAAGACTCGAACGCGCAGGGAGGAGTCTTTTTCGAGATTAAAAGGTGTTTTATACTGTTCAATTACGTTGGCGTGCAACTCTGATTCTTGCCAACTTGAGGCATCAATCCATTGAAAGTCAGCCTTGAAGGTTTGATGCACCCACTGAACTGGTTCTGATTCTCGTTGAGGGAAAGTACTTCTTAAATTTGCATGGCGATCGCATAATATTTGACAAGCTTCCTGCCAGCTATCAATCTGTAATGGTGAATAAATTCGACACGCAAAAGCCATGTGATAGGCTGCACTGTCAGGGTTGAGTTGCCACAAAAACCATAAACCTTTTTGCCCATAAGAAAGGGGATGAATATCAAAAATATCTGGGCAATTGTGGAGTAATTTTATAATTTCAACTTTTCGCTGTTTGAGACTTTCAATAATGGTGGAATTTAAGGTTGCTTTTGAACCACCAATCCGTAGTTGTCCGTCTTCTTTGAGGGAAAGTTGGACACCTTTGAGCGAGATATTTTGTAAGAAATTTAGTAATTCCATTGGAGTTAATATTAATTAAAAAAGGAGTCAAAAGTCAGAATAAATACCAATTTTAGAAATGATTGTTACAAATGTAGATTGGGTTGAGGAACGAAACCCAACACTACTAAACTTGTATATGTTGGGTTTCACTTTGTTCAACCCAACCTACCCATCTGTCGCGTTCATAATTTTCCTTTTTTGCGTCTTTGCGTGAGCCTAAAAGTTATTTCGGTAATCATCTAGCAGTAAGTGAGTCATCTGTTTTTAATTTCGCTTTGTATTCCTAGATTTCTAGCTCAATCCAATTATCATCTTTTTCCTTGAAATGGATTGTTTCTTCATTAGTAGTATTAGTAGAATTTTGGAAATTCTCTGATAACTGTTCATTGACCAAAATACTTAATTCCGAAAGCGTAATTCCCTCCATCAATTTAACCATTGGAATGTCAACCTCTAAATCTCTCTGAACTTGGTTGCGTAACTCTAACATCATCAAAGAATCAAGACCCATCGTATCTAGCGGCTGCTGAATGTTAACAGTAGTTATTTGAGTCGATAAATTTAATTGCAACACCTGTGCTAATTCTTGTTGGAAGTAAGCTGTTAAAATTTCTTGGCGATCGCTCGTTAACTCGACTTGGCTTAAGCGTTGCCAAATCTCAGTTCGCCGCTCTGAAGTTTGCGGTTGGGGTTGTGCCTGAGTTTCAATGTCCTTGAACAGCAATCCCCGTCCTTTTGCTTCGTAGAGTTGCTTAAATCGCTGCCATTCCATGTCTGCAACGACGGTTTGGACATTAGTTGTTCCCATGAGGTAATCTAGAGCAGCGATCGCCATTTCTGGTGATAATGCCCTGACACCATTTTGAGCCAGCCAAGCTTGACCCTCTTCGGAAGCAGCCATACCATAACGGCTCCAAGGCCCCCAATTGATACTTAGAGCAGGTAATCCCTGGCTGTGCCGATAATGGGCTAGTCCATCAAGGAAATGATTAGCGGCGGCATAGTGGGCTTGTCCTTTAGAACCCCAAACTGCGGCAATTGAGGAGAAACTGACAAAGAACTCCAGGGGTATTTCCTTGGTTAACTCATGCAGTACCCAACCGCCCATCACCTTCGGGTGAAAAACAGCTTCTAACTGGCTGGGCTGCATTAATTCAATGGGTTGGATGTCAATGATGCCTGCCGCATGAACTACGCCCCGCAAAGGATGTGGACTGGTTTGAATTTCGGTGATTAATTTCCTCATACTTGGGGCATCTGCTACGTCAACGGTTGCGATTCGCACCTCTAAACCAGCTTGCTGCAAACGAGCGATCGCCTCTTGTGCTTGAGCAGAGGGTGCGTGCCGTCCTGTTAATACCAGATGCTTTGCGCCTGATTCAGCCATCCACTCTGCTACTGATAGTCCCAAAGCTCCCAGTCCCCCGGAAATGAGGTAACTATTCTCTGCCTGGAAGGATAGGCGTTGCGTTCGCGTCATGGGTTGTTTGACTAAACGCGATCGCCAAACCTGTCCGCCTCGCAAGGCTAGATGGTCTTCTCCTTGGGAATCAACCAGTTGACTCAGGAGTTGTTGGGCTTCGAGTTCTGGGGTGGGAACATGAGTATCGAGGTCGATTAAACCACCCCAAAGTTGAGGATGCTCTAGCCCAACCACACGAGCAAATCCCCACAAAGGAAGCTGTGGAAGTGCGATTTCTGTTACAGCTTGGGTTCCCCTAGTGGCAATCCAAAGGCGTGGTAATGTGGAATGAGTTGGCTGGAGGAGCGAACGCACCAACAATAGCAGACTAATACAGCCCTGAGTTGCAGTTTGGGCTAGTGCATCTAAACCCAAGGAATCTAAACTCCAAAGATGGACAATATATTCGGGGTGATTTGGAGCGATCGCTTCTTGATGTAAACGCTGAAAATCTTCTAAAACCGAGGGATTAACAGCATAAATATTAGTTCCTAAATGCTGATAACTATCTCCAGCAAAAACAATTGTGCAAGTGTGACCTTGCTGTTGTAACTCACTTGCCAATTGTTGACCAAGACCAGTGGCATCAGCCAAGATTAACCAATGACCAACCTGCGGTTGAGGAAATAGGGTTGCCCTCTCAACATCTTCCCTATTCCCTGCGATGCACTGAGCTTGTCGAAGTGTTCCCTGTTCCCTGTTCCCTTTAATGAGCAAATCTCGCCAAGGTTGCCACTCTAATTGATACAGCCAATCTTGAATTTCTGTTTTACCTTGCTCTTGCAGGATGCGAAGTAGTGTCCGGCGGTTCGTTCGTTTACCAGACGAACCCTCTACCTGCACAATAACAGTGCCATCTTCGTCCAGCGAGTAACCGTTTTGGGTAATTACTTGCTGATTCATCCCAGCTACTTTATCCAGTTGCGTGTAGCTCCACAAACGTTGAGGATTCGCTGGACGGCGGTAAAGTTCTGCTCGCTTAAATCCAATCGGTAGATAGATATCATCTTCACCAATATTGTAAGAAAGTACAGCATTGATAGTATGGGCGCTGGCATCCATTAGCACTGGATGGATAATATATTGGTTTGCTTCGTCTGCCAGTTGGGGCGGTAATTGTAAAGAACAAAGAGAGGCGTTTTGGTCGGCATCTAACCAAAATGCTTGTACAGCGTGGAAGTCTGAGCCATAGTTGAACCCGATCGCATCAAGCCGTTGATAATTACTCTCAATGCTGTTGCCTGGATTAGTGTACTGCTGCTGTAAAAGTGCTATGTCGATAACTTCAGGCGGCTTTGCCTGTTCGGGTTTCGATAACTTACCAGAAGCATGGAGATGCCAGACAATTTCTGTTTGCAGATCATCTGACTCGGCAGTATCCAAGCGAGTGCTGAGAATTTCAAAACGGTAAACATTGGCTGTTTCTGCTTTGAAAATTGTCTGAACTGTCCGCACTTCATCTTCTTGCAAAATCAAAGCCTGATGAATGGTGACAGCTTCAATAATTAAACGATCGCATTTGAGAACATTAACACCAGCCGCAAAAATAATTTCCGCATAAGCCACGCCTGGCAGTACAATCCTGCCGAAAACGCGATGATGATGCAGATAGCTAGGATTTTTGGCACTGAGTTGGGATTCAAAACAAACGATTTGAGTGGAACTTGCTAACCGCAATCTTTGACCCAACAGAGGATGATGAAGTGGGGGTTGGCTGGGTTTAAACTCTGGTGTTTTCTTTTGTAAGGCAGTGCTGACTTTACTTTCATCTACCCAATAAGGTTCTCTTTGGAATGGGTATGTGGGCAAAACTACTTTGTTTCTGCGATAAGGGCGCTCAAACTCTTGCCAATCAACTTTTACACCTTGAGTGTAAAGCTGACCTAAACTCTGGAGCATCTGGGGTAAATCTGGTTGACTAAACCGTAAAGAAGGCAGCCAAGCGATCGCACTTTCCGGTAAGCTCTGCCGCCCCATACCAATTAAAATGGGGCTTGGGCCAATCTCCAGGCAATGGGTAACTCCTTGTTGTATTAAGGTCTGGAGACTTTCAAGAAACCGAACTGGTTGTTGGATATGATTAACCCAATGTTGGGCAGTAGCTAACACTTCATTTTCTACTCGTCCGCTAACGTTAGAAATCAAAGTTAGCTGAGGCGGTTGATAATTCACTCGATTCGCTACTTGGGCAAACGCTGCTTGCATCGGTGCCATAAGCGGCGAGTGGAAAGCGTGGGACACGACCAGAGGTTTGCAGACTATGCCGTTGGCTTCCAGGGTTTGCGCGATCGCTTCGATCACCTTTGTCTCACCGGAAATTACCACATTTTGCGGGCTGTTCACCGCCGCAATAGCGACGCGATCGCTGTATGGATCTAAAAACGGTCGAATCTGAGACTCTGAAGCCAAAACCGCCACCATTTTGCCACCAGGTACAGCTTGCATCAACCGTCCCCGTGCGGCAATTAACTTAAGTCCCTCTTCTAAGTTAAAAACTCCCGCAATACAAGCAGCTACATACTCGCCAACACTATGCCCCAAAACTACATCTGGCTGAATTCCCCAAGATTGCCAAAGTTGAGCTAAAGCATATTCTAGAGCGAACAGAGCTGGTTGCGTATAAGTTGTTTGTTGAAGTAATGCTGCCGCCTGTTCTTTCTCTGTTGTTGGGTATAAAATCTCCAACAAAGGAATTTCTAACTCAGTGCGTAAAATAGCCTCACATTCCTGTAATGCTTGGTGAAACTTAGGTTCAGTTTGATATAAGGTCTTTCCCATATCTACATATTGAGAACCTTGACCTGTAAACAAAAATGCGATTTTAGGAGTCCGACGCTGATTAGGTAGGTAGCCTCGGAAAATCCCTGCAACGCCTTCAGCAGAAAACCCTTGACCAGCAGCCAGTTTTTCTACTAATTCGCTGCTAGAGGTGACAGCGATCGCCACGCGATGGTCGAATTGTCCTCGTCCGGTATTGACACTAAAGCAAATATCTGATAGAGCAAGTTGTGGGTGACGCAATAAGTAATTTTGATATTGCTGAGATAAATCCTGCAATGCGCGTTCGCTTTGGGCAGACAAGGTAAATAGATGCATGGGGCGTTCGCCGATGGCATCTGTTGGCACCACAACAGGCGCTTCAGCCAAAATGATATGAGCATTAGTGCCGCTAAACCCAAAGGAACTTACCCCAGCAATGCGACTGTCAGTTGGAGGTTGCCAAGGCATCAGTTGTGTAGGAATCTTGATGGGTAATGATTCCCAATCTATATATGGATTTAGTTGTCGCAGATGCAGGTGAGGAGCAATTTGCTGATGTTGTAACTGCAACACTACTTTTATTAAACCAGCAATTCCCGCCGCCGCTTCCAGATGTCCCAGGTTCGTTTTCACAGAACCCACAACTAAAGGTTGCGTTTGGGCATGACTAGCTGCAAACACAGCGCCCAAAGCTCCTATTTCGATAGGATCGCCTAATGTTGTACCAGTACCATGAGCTTCGATATAGCTAATATCAGTTGGTGTTAATTGGGCATTCTCCAAAGCTTGACGGATGACTCCTTGCTGGGACGGCCCACTGGGAACAGTTAACCCGCTAGTGCGCCCATCCTGATTGATAGCAGAACCACGAATTACAGCCAAAATGCGATCGCCATCGGCAACTGCATCGCTCAATCGCTTGAGTATCACCATACCGCACCCTTCAGAGCGAACAAAGCCGTTGGCAGCAGCGTCAAAAGTTTTACAGCGACCGTCCACAGAGAGCATTCGCGCCTTGGAGAAGCTAATGGAGACTTCAGGCGAAAAAATGCGGTTCACTCCCCCGGCTATTGCTAGATCGCTCTCGCGATCGCGCAGACTTTTACAAGCCAAATGTACAGTAACTAGTGATGAAGAACAAGCTGTATCAACAGATAAGCAAGGGCCTGTCAACCCCAAACTATAGGCAAGACGACCCGATGCGATACTATGAGCGTTACCCGTACTGATGTAGGCATCCATTTCTGCCAAATCGAGTTTACCAAGACGACGGGTATAGTCATCATTACAAATGCCAAGAAATACGCCAGTTTTAGTTTTTGCTAACTGTTGAGGATTCAAGGTGGCATTTTCCAGCGCTTCCCAACTGACCTCTAAAAGTAATCGCTGTTGAGGATCGAGGGCGATCGCTTCTCTGGGAGAAATCCCAAAAAAGTGAGGATCGAATTCCTTTAAATTGCCCACAAATCCCCCATAACGGGCGTACATTTTCCCTGGAGTATCGGGGTTAGGGTCATAATATTCATCAAGATGCCAGCGATCGCTCGGCACTTCGGTAATGGCATCAACCTCTTGGCATAAAAGCTCCCAAAAGGCATCCGGGCTATCGGCACCACCGGGAAATCGGCAACCCATACCAATAATAGCGATCGGCTCATTTTTAGTTGTTACTAAGATAGTCGGAGTGGATGGGACTTGTTGAGGAATTGCCCTTCGCTCCTCCGGTACTGGTAAAACTGGATGTGTGCTATTTCGCTGTTTCCTATTCCTTATTCCCTGTTCCCTATTCCCTATTCCCTGTTCCCTGTCATTGATGACTAAGGCGGCAAGATAATCCACCAACTCGCCCACAGTGGGGTAGTCAAAGGCAGCCGTTGAGGGGATGGATACTCCCAAACTCGCCTGCAAGCGATTTCTCAGTTCCACAGAGGTCAGAGAATCCATGCCCAATTCAAAAAAGCCTTGCTCTAGGGCGATCGCCTGCCCTGACTCCAGACCTAGTACCTGAGCAACTTGGGTTTGGACATGATTCACCAGTAGTTCTCGCCGTTGGCTGTTCGCAACCGCAGCCAATTTCTGGAGGAAGCCACCTTCAACAGGGCGAGTACTAAGTTCAGCAGCCCCTTGCCAATCCTGATAAAAGGGACGGGACAACCACCGTCGCAGTTCTTTTGACCATTGCAACGGTGCAACCCCAACATTTACTGCGGCTGTTGACATCAAATGTTCCAGAATTTTCAGTACTTGCTCTGGAGCGATCGCCCCTAATCCCAGATTTTGTCCGCGAATATCGGCTTGTTGTTTAGCCGCAGCCCCTATTTGGGAGACAGCACCCCAGTTGATGCTCAAGCCAGTTAGCCCCAAGGTGCGGCGATAATGTACCAAGGCATCCAAAAATGCATTTGCTGCCGCATGATTGCCTTGACCAGGAGAGCCAAACAAAGCAGCTATGGATGAAAACAGTACAAAGAAGTCAAGGGCGTGAGCTTGGGTCAACTGATGTAAATTCCAAGCTCCTTGCACCTTGGGAGCCATAACAGGGATAAATCGCTGCCAATTTTGTTGCAACAGTACCCCATCATCTAGAACACCAACGGCATGAATTATGCCTTTGAGCGGGAAGAGAGAGCGATCAATATCGGCAATGACATTGGATATGTCCTCAAAATTAGTCACATCAGCTGAGGCGATAGTTACAGTAGCACCTGCATCTACTAACGCTGCAACCCGATCTTGAGCCTCTGCTTCAGGGCTACTGCGGCTCGCGAGAACTAAGTGTTTTGCTCCCCGTTCTACCATCCACCGCGCCACTAGCAATCCTAAACCTCCTAGCCCCCCAGTAATTAAGTAAGTTCCCTCGGCGGAGAAAGAAAGAAGAGTTTCCTGTTCATTGGGAGCAAACTGGCTACGGGCTAACCGTGCCACATAACGCTTGCCTTCTCGAAACGCCACCCGATCTTCTGCGGTGCGATCGCAAATTTCTGCCCAAAGTGCTGCTGTTTGCACTTCTACATCTGCATTGGGATCGAGATCGATGCAGGTGCATTCTAATTCTGGATGTTCTAGGGTAATCACTTTACCCAAACCCCAAACAGCAGATTGGGCAATAGATGACATCAAAGGAGCATTCCCCGGTACTGGTTGAGTTCCCTCTGTGACAATCCACAGACGGGGCAGTGTAGATAACCCTGCTTTCAGTAAACCTTGGACTAAATGCAGAGTCGTCCCACATCCGATTTGCGAGGCTGCTGCTAGGGTTTCCCCATTCTCTAAACTCCAGCACTGGATTACACCTTGTAAGGGAGCCTGCGCCGCAACTTGGGCAATGAGTTCAACAAAAGCTGTGGGGTCGGTGGGGTCGAGCGCCACATCATCCGGTTGGCATGGCTGGAATCCTGATTTGGGAACGACCAGTTGACAAATGTCTCCCGCATCTCGACAGCGTTGAACTATCTGCTGCCCAATGCCATTGCGATTGCCCAGGACAATCCAACTTTTGGGGGTGGACTGAGCAACCGCAACTGCGCTAGATCGCCCAACAATCAAACTCTGCTGGGAAAGGGCATTTTCTGGAGAGGAATCGCCTGGAAAAGTCACCACCTGCTCAAATCCATTTTCTCTGAGCAGTTGCCCCCACTGAGTCTGACTAACCAAGGGATAATCCGGTCGAATGTCACGATCTTGAAACTTCCACCAACCCTCCAACAAGCCGAAAGTCAAGTCTAGCCACCGTTGACGTTCAGTACCCTCTAACAGCAGCAGCAGTCCCCCGGTCGCTAGTAACTGCCGGACGTGCTGCAAAGTTTGGCTGAGATTGGTTGTGGCGTGGAGGACATTCACCGCAATCACAATATCAAATTGATGGAGTGCAAACCCTTGGGATGCAGGATCGCGTTCAATATCTAAAGTTTGATAGCGGACAAAGGGGTAATCTCGAAACTTCTCCTTCGCCTGACTCAGAAATATAGATCCCAAATCAGTAAAGACGTATTCTGTTTGCTGGGGATGAAGTTGAGGCAAGAGGTAACTAGTAGTTCCCCCAGTACCAGCCCCAATTTCTAGCAATCTCACCCCTCGATCGCTGGGTAGTGCTGCCAAGGCGTGAGCGATCGCTTTCTCAACGAGGGTATTCGCTACTGTTGCACCAGGGGCATCTTGATAAAGGTGAGTCGCTGAAGCTAAGTCACCATTGGGAAAAATTAATTGTAGGGGGTCGCAAGCACCCCGCAGCACAGCACTCAATTGCTCGCCGCATCGAGTCAACAGCGTTAATTCCACTTCTCCATCGGCATAGCTGATTTCCTGCGGCGTTTCCCAAACTGGACATTGCCGGACTTGCCACCGATCGCCACTGTCTTGCAAAATATTTTCCTCTGCTAAAATTTGCAAGAGGCGATGGAAAAGTAGCTGTTGTTGAGGTATAATTCCAAGGTGTTGGATAAGCGCCGCTTCGGAAATCACATCCCCAGGCTGGAATTGCCACCCCAAAGTCTGTAGAGCTTGCCAAATATACCTGACGCTGAGACTTTCTAACTGCTGTAAAAACTGCCCATAAGGTTCGAGATTGACCTGAGCAATTAGATTTAACAAATCTGGAGTGAGTTTCTCAGCAATTTCTCCAGGCGTTGCCAAAAATTCTGGTGCTAATGGCTGCCCAAACCTAGCTTGCAGCCGCCATTCCACCTCATAAAGCCAATCGGCTAGGGTTTGGCGATCGCTCTCGCCCACAGCCAGGGTAGTAGCTCGCCTAGATCGCAATCCTTCTAATGTGGCAAAAACCGTGCCATCAGAGTCTAGAAGTACCAAATTTGCTTTCAGGGTTACGTTAGTGCGGTCGGAATTTTCTGAGATTAGTTTTTGGCTGTAGCACAAACAGCGATCGCTCGGACTGCGGTAAAAGCGGAATCGATCTACTCCAAACGGCAAATAGGTTTCGCGCTCAACCTCTTGAAACAAGGCAGCACTGAAACCACCTACCTGAACGCAACCATCGAGTAAAATCGGATGAACTGTATAGGGGATGCTTTCGCCCATCCATTCTTGGGGTAATTGGTAAGAATAGAGAGCATTGCTGTCTCCATAGTGGATTTGTTGCAAGGCTCTCAAAGGCGGATCGATGTCGATGCCCAGAGATTCTAAAAGCTGGTAAAAGTCTTCAGCCAATAGTTCTGTAGACAGTCGCTCTTGAATTGCTGCGATGTCAACCTGGAGGGGAGATTGGGGTTGGGTATCAACGGCAACTTTACCCGATACGTGCAAGGTTTCCACCGGTTTAGCTGCTTCGCCAACCTTGGTTAAACTAAAAATTTTAAAAGATGCGGCAGTGGTTGTTTCTAGTGTTACGACTAGCTGGAGTGCTTTGTTTTCACCTGCTGGTAAGATTAATGGTTGCTGTACCAGCACATCTTCTAAAACTAACGCTGATGTACCGAAAACAGCTATACCTGCAAAGAGAGCCATCTCAAAAAAACTGGCTGCTGGTAAAATTACCTGGTCATAAACTCGATGGTACTGAATGTAGGCTGGGCGATCACTGCTAATTTCCGATTCAAACCGGATTTCTTGAGAACTCGCTAAATACACCTGCCGTCCTAGCAATGGATGACCAGTGATTGAGGTTGAAGCGGCGATCGGGCTGTCAGCCGTATCGCCTTGACGTTCAACCCAATAGCGTTGTCTTTGAAAGGGATAAGTGGGCAAAGTGACTTTGTGGCGGGCATAGTCTTGCTCAAAGCCAAACCAATCAATTGCTACCCCTCGGACATACAATTGTGCCAAATTTGCCAACAGTTGCTGCCATTCATCTTGCCCTGGCTGCAAACTAGCCAGCCATAGCACTTCGCTTTCAGGAAGGCTAACTCTCATTTCCGACAACATTGGCTGTGTCCCAATTTCCAGAAAAACTTTGTAGCCTTCTGTGTGGAGTGTCTGTATGCTTTGAACGGTCGTTTCCGGTTGGCGCAGGTCGTTAACCCAATATTGGCCACAGGCGATGTCTGCATTCCCAATTTGACCCGTAACGTTACTGACAATGGGTAGTTTTGGTAAATGATAGGCGATCGCCTTTGCTATGGCTGCAAATTCTTCAGATAATTGACTACGGGCAACAATCAGCCTCAGTCCATCTTCTAAACTGAAAACTCCTGCTAAACAAGCAGCAACATATTCACCTACACCATCTCCCATGAGAATACTTGGCTTGACACCCCAAGATTGCCACATTTGTGCTAAGGCAAACTCAAAAGCAAATATTGCCACTTCGGTATCAGTCGTTTCTTGTGTGCCTGTGAATGGATAAAGTATCTCTAGCAGATTTTTATCCCCCAAGGAATGTAAGATGGTCGCGCACCGATCCAAGACTTGGCGGAATGTGGGCTGAGTTTGATATAGTTGCTGACCTATACCGATGTATTGCGATCCTTGTCCAGTAAATAGAAAAGCAACTTTGGGTGATATTGTACTACTTTGTCCAGAGTAAACACCTGAAACTTGTTCTAGGGCTATCAATTGCCCTAGTTTTTGCCTCAGTTCGTTTGAGGAACTGGTTACAACAGCTAAACGGTGCTTAAAATGCGATCGCCCAGTATTAGCACTAAAACAAACATCAGCTAACTCTAATTCTGGCGCAGTTTCCAGGTAAGCTCGATACGCTAAAGCCAACTGCAATAAAGCCGTTTTACTCTTTGCTGACAAGCCCAAAAGATGGAGGGGACGCTCAGGAAGATTTTCATTTTGAATTTTGAGTCGCACCTCTGGTGCGCTGGAAGCGCAACTTAAATTTTGAATTCCGATTGGGGCTTCTTCCAGCACCACATGGGCATTTGTGCCACTGAAGCCGAAGGAACTAACCCCCGCTATTCTTGGCGTATTACCGCGCAACCAGTCCTTTGTCTGTGTGGGAATCACCACAGGTAAATCTGCCCAGTTGATATGTGGGTTAGGTTGATGGAAATGTAGGTGGGGGGCGATCGCTTGGTGTTGTAACTGCAAGACAATCTTGATTAATCCAGCGATACCTGCGGCGAATTCTGCGTGTCCAATGTTGGTTTTGACTGAGCCTAAATTCAGGGGTCGGCTTTGGGAATGACTAGAGCCAAAAACAGCACCTAATGCACCCAGTTCAATGGGATCTCCTAAAGAAGTACCTGTACCGTGAGCCTCAATATAGCTCACTTGTGCAGGTTCAACGCCACCATTTTTTAACGCCTGACGAATGACTGCTTCTTGAGAGGGACCATTAGGTACGGTGAGTCCCCCACTTGGCCCATCTTGGTTAATCGCAGAACCCCGAATTAAAGCGAGGATGCGATCGCCATCACGCTGGGCATCAGATAGCCGCTTCAGGGCAATTATCCCACAGCCTTCAGACCGGACGTAACCATTAGCCTGAGCATCAAATGTTTTACAGCGACCGTCAGAGGCAAGCATCCCCGCTTGGGAGAAAATGATACTGGTGGCTGGAGATAGCATGAGATTTACACCCCCCGCCAAGGCGAGATCGCACTCCTGCAAGCGTAAACTTTGGCAAGCTAAATGAACAGCGACCAATGAAGAGGAACAGGAGGTATCTACAGCTAAACTGGGGCCTGTTAAACCCAACACATAGGAAATCCGACCTGCCGCCACACTGAGGGCATTGCCAGTACCTATATAGGCATCTGACACTCCAGCTTGCTCTAAGTGCCGAGCGTAATCATTGGCTCCAATCCCCACAAAAACGCCTGTCAGACTGTTAAATAATTTTTGGGGAACAATGTGAGCCTGTTCCAAGGCTTCCCAGCTAACTTCGAGTAACAAACGTTGCTGGGGGTCTAAGTAGGTGGCTTCACGAGGGGAAAGACCAAAGAATTGGGGGTCAAAACTGCCAATCTCGTCATCCAGAAAACCACCATCGGCAACGGAAATTTTCCCAGGTGTTTGTGGGTTGGGGTCGTAGTAATCGTCAATGCCCCAACGCGATCGCGGTACTTTGGTAATAGCATCAGTACCATTGTGTAGCATCTGCCAAAAAGACTCAGGATCTTTAACACCACCGGGAAATCGACAACCCATACCGATGATGGCGATCGGTTCAGCCTTGGCATACTCTAGGGCATCTAGCTTGGTCTGGAGTTGCTCTAGTGCTAGTAATGCTCGTTTTGTGGGAGAGAGGGTTGTAGAGGCAGGGGGCAGGGGGAAAAATGGAGTTTCCCCGCCCTCTGGTACAAACCTCACCTCTGCTGAGTGAGAGCTAGCCTGCTCCTTTTCCCCTTTGGTTGAAACCTCGCCCGTTGTGGGTGATTGTTCTTCCTTGCCCTCTTCTTTTTCATTTGCAGCCATCTTAAAAATACCTACCTGGGAAATTTTAGGAATTAAAAATTAAGGTCTTCTAGCTTTTTCAGCAGCAGTGCTTCAGCTTCATCTTCCGAAGCTGTTAATATCTGTTGCCTCTGAACTGCTACAGCATTCACCTCCTCTGACAGTTCTACTGGCTGAAGCGGAATCACGTTTTCAGCCAGATAGTCAAGGAGTGCTGCAAGCGTCGGATAGTCGAACAGCAGCGTTGAACGCATGGTATAGCCCAAGTTTGTCTGCAAACGATTTCTCAACTCCACCGCCGTTAAGGAATCTAGACCCAGGTCAAAAAGTCTTTGCTGCGGCTCTACCTGTTGAGGATTGGACAGACCCAAGACTTTTGCAATCTCGCTTTGCAGGTAAGCTCTGAGCAACTCCCGGCGTTCTTCAATGGGAGCAGTTTGCAACTGCTGGAGTAGTTGATCTTTGTACCGTTGGTCGGCTGCAACAAGTTTGCAACTCTGCAACATTGGCACCTCTATTCCTGGTGCTATTTGAGCTAGTAACTGCTGCCAGTTCGCGGGTATAATCCCGACCTGAATTACATCCTGCACCAGTAACGCTTCTAATGCTTGCAAACCCCGCTCTGGTGAAATCGTTCCCAAACCATGACTCTGCATTCGGCTGTGATGTTGGTTTCCTAATTGTGCTGCCATCCCTCCTTGCTCCCAAGGCCCCCAGTTAATACTCAACCCTGCCAGTCCTTGCTGTCGGCGATAGTGAGCCAACCCATCGAGAAAGGCATTGGCGGCAGCATAGTTACCCTGCCCTGGTGAGCCTATAAGGGATGCTGCTGATGAGAAACAAACAAAAAAGTCTAGGGGTAAGGCTTGAGTAAGCTGATGCAAAAGCCAAGCTCCTCGCACTTTTGCAGCCATGACCCCGGTAAACCTCTCCCAACATTGCTGTTGGAGAATGCCATCATCTAAAATCCCTGCTGCATGGATAATTCCTCGCAGTGATGGCAACTCTGCTGCTATCTTGTTTAGAAGTCTAGTCATATCGGACTGGCTAGAAACGTCTGCTTGCTCAACAAGTACCCGTACACCCGCTTGTTCTAACTTGGCGATCGCTGCTAGGGCTATTAGTGATGGCTCCCGACGACCAGATAGTATAAGGTGACGAGCGCCTTTGTCTGCCAACCACTGGGCAACTTGTAGACCTAATGTTCCCAATCCGCCGACAATAAGATAACTCGCTAACTCTGGAATGGCAATGCGATCGCTTATCGTCCGTTGTCGAGAGCGAACTAATCTAAGTACATGGCGCTGTCCTTGGCGGTGGGCAATTTGGTCTTCGCCGTCTGGGGAGAAGAGTTCATCTGCGATCGCGTGCAGATTCAATGAGATAAAGCCATCTGGATCAAGGTCTAATCGGCGACACTTCAGGTGAGGATATTCCATAGCGATCGCCCGTCCTAATCCCCATAACGGTGTTTGCTGTACCTGAGTTATAGCTTCTGTTGTCACGGCTTGGCTACCTTTTGTCACCAGCCAAAGTTGTATCGGTTCAGTTCCTCTCTGCTGCTCTAGTGCTTGAACTAGGTGTAAAACACTGGCACAACCCAGGATTTGCGATCGCTCCAACTCATCTAGATCAAGTTCTGCTGAGGAAGCACCCTCTAAAGACCACAGATGAATTACACCTTGCAATTTTGTTTGCCGATCGCAACTTGTATGTAGTAACTGATTAAAGTCATCTAGCTTTAGAGGATTAATTTGGTAATGTCTCTCATCTAGCTGCTGATAGTTTTGCCCAACGGTGACAACTGTACAACTTCCTCCGTGCTGGGTTAACTGCTGGCTGAGTTGTTCACCAAGTTCACAGTCTGCAAAAATCAGCCAATGCCCTACTGCAAACTTCTCTGTTGCATCTGTAATTTTGACAGGAAGAGACTTCATCTGCCAGTCAAGTTCGTAAAACCAGTTGCTAATATCTGGCTTAATCATGCGCTCTAGGGATTGTCGGGTAGTACGACGCATAGCAAAGCCTTGTATCTGAGCTACCACCGCCCCACTAGGATCGACTAACTGGATATCACTACTCAAAATTTCACCCTCTGAGGTGATCGCATTTCTAGCTTCGGCTTGTCCCCATAACTGACGGTTAGCTCGCCGATAAACTTGCAGACGCTCAATACCAATTGGCAGATAGGGGAAAGAGCGATCGCCTTCTTGGAGTGTAGCCGCACCAGCCAACTGAAGTCCGGCATCCAGCAGAATAGGATGGATTTGGTATCCTTGTGTAGCATTCATACCCGTCTCTTTTGGCAGTTCGATTTGGGCATAACCAAGTCCTGCTTTGCAACCTAGCTGCTGTAGGGAATGGAAACAGACACCGAATGAAATACCTTGCTCTTGCGATCGCTGATAAAAAGCTTGAGGATCAATCTTATTACCATGAGATAGCCAATTCGTCAAATCAATTGTTTTTGGTACAGACCCGATTTCACCTGGTAAGACTGTACCTGTAGCATGGACAGTCCAGGGGTTCTCAGCATTTTCTTTCTTAGGATCGCGACTGCAAATCTCGAACCGATAACCCTGACTTTCTAAAGGATGCAAAACTACCTGCATAATCTTTTCGGGTTGGGCTGCTAAAATTAGAGGCTGCTCCATTGCCACGTTTTCCAACACGATGCAGTCAGATTGGAAAATATTAGCTCCCGCCGCGATCGCCATCTCTAGATAAGCTGCACCTGGCACAATTACTTGCTCAAAGATCCGATGGTCAGCTAGATAAGCCGGAGATGATGCACTAATAATAGATTCAAAAAAAATCTCTTTGCTGCGACCAGCTAACTGTAATCTCTCACCAAGTAAAGGATGTAAACTATGGCTTGGCTTTGTTGTGTGCTGAGGCGGAGTTTCTACCCAATACCGTTGTCTTTGAAAAGGATAAGTAGGTAATTTCACCTTGCGATGGCAGTAGTCGCTCTCAAATCCCACCCAATTTACTTTTGCTCCCAAAACGTACAATTGTCCTAAACTGGAGAGCATTTGCTGCAAATCTTCTTGTCCCATTTGCAAGGATGGCAACCAGACACCGCTATTATCGGGTAAACACTGACGACCCATACCCAATAAAATCGGTTGGGGACTACATTCGAGAAATACTTCATAACCTTGTTGGTGTAATGTCTGCATACTGGCTGCAAAGTCCACAGGTGCGAGAATATGGCGACTCCAGTATTCCGGTGTTGTGACTTCTGAGGTGGCAATTGCACCTGTAATGTTAGAAATTAACTTCAGGTGAGGCGAATGATAGGTAATCTGCCGTGCGACTGACTCGAATTGCGCCACCATTGGTTTCATCAGTGGTGAGTGAAAAGCGTGAGAAACTTGTAATTGTTTGCTTTTGACTCCCAGTTTTTCTAGTTCGGTAACAATGGCTTGTACTGTGGCTGTTTGACCGGAAATGACTGTACTTTGAGGACTATTAATAGCTGCAATTGATAGTTGTTCTGAGTAAGGGGCAATTATTTCTCTGACTTGTGCGACTGGCATAAATAACGATACCATCATGCCCTCAGTCGCTAAATGCTGCATCAACCGCCCCCTGGCAGCAATTAGTTTCAGTCCATCTTCTAGGCTAAACACTCCAGCTATACAAGCGGCTACATACTCACCCACACTATGACCTATTACTGCACTAGGTGTAATTCCCCACGATCGCCACAGTTGATAAAGGGTGTATTCTAGGGCAAATAAGGCGGGTTGGGTATAAGCTGTTTGGTTTAAAGGTGAATCTTTGTCTGTTTGAGGATAAAGTATTTCTAATAAAGGGATTTCTAGTTCAGAACGTAGAATTTCATCGCATTCCTGAAGTGCTTTTCTAAACGTTGGTTGGGTTTGATAGAGTTGTTGCCCCATCCCCATATACTGTGAACCTTGTCCTGTGAATAGGAAGGTAATTTCTGGCTCGTATACCCTACCAGAACTAATCGTCATAGCTAGCTGTTCGACTAGCTCCTTTGTTGAACCTGCAACGATCGCCATTCGATAGTCAAAGTGCGATCGCCCAGTATTCGCAGTAAAACAAACATCAGCTAACTCTAATTCTGGCGTAGTTTCCAGGTAAGTTCGATATCGCTCTACCAACTGCAATAAAGCCCTTTCATTCTTCGCTGATAGGCAAAAAAGATGGACGGGACGCTCAGAAGAGGCAAGGGGGCAGAGGGGTAGAGAGGCAGAGGGGTAGAGAGGCAGAGGGGTAGAGAGGCAGAGGGGCAGAGGGGCAAAGAGGCAGAGGGGAAATACCATTGTCACTCCTCCCCTGCTCCCCTGCTCCTTTAATGGTGCTTCTTCCAGCACCACATGGGCATTTGTACCGCTAAAGCCAAATGAGCTAACCCCTGCCAGTCGGGGCTTTTCTCCTCGAACCCAAGCCATGCTATCCGTCGGTATGGCGATCGCTAGTTTGCTCCAGTCAATGTAGGGATTAGGTTGCTTGAGGTGTAAGTGCGGAGCGATGCTGTCATGCTGAAGCTGTAGGACGACTTTCATTAGCCCAGCAATTCCGGCTGCTCCTTCTAGATGTCCGATATTAGTTTTTACAGAACCAACGATTAAAGGGCGATCGGGTGAATGACTGCTGCTAAATACTGCTCCTAACGCTCTCATCTCAATCGGATCGCCCAAAGATGTGCCTGTGCCGTGAGCTTCAATATAGCTGACTTGGGCAGGCTCGACACCGCTTGCTGCTAGGGCGCGACGAATTACAGCTTGTTGCGAAGGGCCATTAGGAACTGTCAGCCCACTAGTATGTCCGTCCTGATTGATAGCGGAACCGCGAATTAAGGCCAGAATATTATCTCCAGCAGCGATCGCATCAGATAAACGTTTGAGCAGAATAACGCCGCAACCTTCAGAGCGGACAAAGCCATCAGCACTAGCATCGAAGGTTTTGCAGCGCCCATCAGCAGACAGCATTCGCGCTTTTGTAAAGTTGATATTGAATACTGGGGATAAGAGTCGTTGGACTCCGCCAGCGATCGCCACATCACACTCTTGGTTACGCAGACTTGTACAAGCCAAATGCACGGCTACTAAGGAAGAAGAACAGGCTGTATCTACAGAGAGGCACGGCCCAGTTAATCCTAGCAGGTAAGACAATCGCCCAGAGGCAATACTGTGAGAGTTGCCAGTTGCTAGGTAGGCATCAATCTGCTCCTCTCCTTGGTTAAAGAGATTCTGGGTATAGTCATTGCTACAAATGCCAATGAAAACACCCGTTAAAACTTTCGCCAACACTTCAGGGGTAACTGCGGCTGCTTCTAGGGTTTCCCAAGTAACCTCCAACAGAAGGCGCTGTTGCGGATCGAGGGATATAGCTTCGCGGGCAGATATGCCAAAGAAATGGGGGTCAAACTCTTGTGGGTTATTGACAAAACCCCCATAGCGTGTATTCATCTTGGCTGGGGCATCGGGATCGGGGTGATAGTAGGCGTTGATATCCCAACGATCGCCAGGAACTTCGGCGATCGCATCTTTACCCTGGTAGAGTAGTTGCCAGAACATTTCTGGATCGTTTGCGCCACCTGGAAAGCGGCAACCCATACCGATAATCGCGATCGGTTCAGTCTTGGCACTCAAGAGGGCGTTCAGCTTGGCCTTCTGCTCCCTAATTTCCAGCACAGCGTCTTTGAGAAGTTTGGCATAGTCTGGTTGGGGATTACTCTGACTCATTCTCCACCTCCGTATAGTTCATCAGCCAGTAATGCTGCCAATTCTTCTTGAGATAAATCGGCTAAATCTGCATGGCTGCTTTGAGTTATTTCTGTTGTTTCCGGTGCAGCTGACTGGTCATCGGGTAATAGATTCTGCACTAAGTAATTAACCAGAGTCTCGATTGTGGGATAGTCCATAATCGCTGTTGCTGGCAGTGAATAGCCCAAACTCCCTTGTAATCGGTTTCTTAACTCCACAGCAGTTAGTGAGTCCATTCCCAAGTCAAAAAAGCCCGATCGTTCATTAATGGTTTTTGCTGAAGCCATACCTAATACATGGGCTACTTGCTGTTGTACGTGGTTTAACAGCAACCGTCGTCGTTCGCTAGGCAATGCTGTCCGCCATTGTTGCAGAAATTCCGACTCGATTTTAATAGATGAAGAGTCAGTTTTCTCCTGCCAATCTGCTAAGAAACGGTAGTTTAACCAATGGGACAAGCCCTGTTTATTAGACCAGTTTATGGCAACTAACCCAACTTCTACAGCTTCTGGTTGCTTGAGTAATTGTTCTAGGGCTAGTAATACCTGTTGCGGTCGAATCGGTTTGATTCCTAGCTGTTGTCCGCGCACGTCAGCTCCTTTTTGTGCCGCTTCTCCGATTTGGGACACTGTTCCTAAGTGGAGACTTTGACCGGGTAAACCGAGCGATCGCCGATAATGGGCAAATCCATCTAGAAACGCATTCGCTGCGGCATGATTGGCTTGTCCAGGGACACCGAGTAATGAAGAAACCGAGGAAAACAAAATAAAGAAATCTATTGTATCTGTGAGAGTTAATTGATGTAAATTCCAAGCTCCTTGTACCTTGGGAGCCATCACACGAGAAAATTTTTCCCAACTCTGGTGTTGTAATGTGGCATCGTCGAGCATTCCTGCTGAGTGAATAATACCCCTTAAGGTTGGTAAAGATTGGCGGATATTAGTAAACACCTGGCTCATGGCTTCATAATCAGCAACATCAGCTTGAATGACTTTTACCTCAACGCCAGTTTGTGCGATCGCGTTAATTTGTTTTTGCTCTGCTGAATTAGCTGGGCTACGACTGACTAATACTAGATGTTTGCCACCACGAGCAACCAACCATTGGGCGACTAATAATCCCAACCCACCCAAGCCACCTGTAATAAAATAAGTGCCATCGGCAGAAAAAGATAAGGGAGTTTCTGATTCATCTTCTTGAGTGACAACAATTTTGCCAATATGCTTGGCTTGTTGCATATAGCGAAAAGCTTGTACAGTCTGCTGAATGGGAAATACTCTTAATGGTGAAGGTTGAAAATAACTACTGGCAAACTTTTCTGCTATTTCTGTCAGCAATGAATGTATCAAGTCTGGTTGCTCTTGAGCAGTACGTATCAAGTCGAAAGTTGTATAGGTAATATCTGGACGAACGGCGGCAACTTGGGCACTTGTCCACACTCCACGCTTGGCAATTTCGATGAAGTGTCCACCTTCTCTCAAGACTGAGAGACTCTTGGCAACAAAATCACCAGATGTTAACGAGTTGAGAACAATATCTACTCCTTGTCCTTGGGTTAGTTGCATTACCCGATCGCCAAATTCAGTTGTGCGGGAATTCATAATATGTTGCACACCCATCGCTTTCAGGGTTTTCCACTTGGAGGGACTGGCGGTAGCGAAAACTTCTGCTCCAGCTTTTTGGGCAATTTGGACTGCGGCGATGCCAGTTCCGCCAGCAGCAGCGTGAATTAATACCCGTTTACCAAAAAGATAAGGTTCAAAACCTTGCCCCTTGTGGGCGATACTCTGCTCCCCTGCTCCCCTGCTCCCCTGCTCCCCTGTTAAATGCTTCAGGGCATAATAAGCAGTTAAAAAGTTACTGGGAATGGAGGCGGCTTCGGTAAAGCTTAGGCGTTGAGGTTTACTAACGACTTGGGTAGCCTTGACAGTAACATATTGACTAAAAGCACCCTCAACTACGGCAATTACTGAATCGCCAAGAGCAAATTCCTCAACTCCTGCTCCTAAAGCCGCGATCGTTCCGGCACATTCGCCACCAAAACTCACCATCTGTTTGAGATGTGACTGAGAAACACCATCCACTTGTTCTGGAATCAAATCTAGAGCAGCGATGACATCTAGAAAGTTCAGTCCAGTGGCTTTGACTTGAATTTCTACTTCCCCTGAATTGGGAGAACGGCGAGTTGTCGATGCCAAGATCAGTTTATCTAAGGAACCTCGACTCGTCATTGTGATTTGAAAAGGGCTGGATGGAATGGACAATGATGACTGCTGTGCCAAAATCTGAGAATTGGCAATTAAGCGAGGAACATACCGAGCATTGCGCCGTAAAGCAATTTGGTCTTCTTGGTCTTGTGCCCACACTTCAGCCCAAAGACTAGCGGCTTGTGACTCAATATTGTCGTTGGGATCTAAATCTATGCGCGTACACTGTAATTCTGGATGCTCTAGAGCGATCGCTTTGCCCATACCCCATAAAGATGACTGCCCCACTCCAGATAAGTTCAGTTCTGAGCGATCGGCGGGTTGTGTACCACGAGTTACTATCCATAGTCGGGGTTGCGGAGAAAGGTTAGCGGCGATCGCTGCTTGTACAAGGGATAAGACTGTACCACATCCTAAGTGAGCGATCGCTTCCAGATTTTGAGCATTAATCGCTGAAGCTTCAGGGCTATTAAGTGTCCAACAATGAATAATGCCATGTAATCCCGGCGTTTGGTCGGCAATCTCTTTGATTAGTTGCTGGTATTCTTGGGGGGAAGCAGACTGTTCTAGTTGTAACGACTGTTCAGTTGCCAAAGGTTGCTTGATGAATACCAGAGTGCAAGTTTCGCCTTGAGTTTGCAGATGTTCAGCCAGTTGGCTGCCGACTCCCTGCCGATCTGCGAGAATCAGCCAACCCCGCTTAACTGTTGATTTCTCTACAGGTTGCTCAATATTTTGAGCGATAATTACCGACTGTTTCGCTCCCACTCCTGCTGCTGGTGGCGGTAGCACAGCAACAGGACTCAACCCATTGCTTTGTAGCACTTGTTGCCATTGGCAAACTTTGAGTAAAGGGTTATCGGGTCGTAATTCTCGGTCTTGGAAACGCCACCAGCCTGGTAGCAAACCGAAAATCAAATCTATCCAACGTTGGCGATCGGTTCCTTCTAGCAAAACGAGCAACCCTTCTGGAGCTAGTAACTGTTTGACATGCTGTAGGGTTTGGTTGATATTCTGAGTGGCATGTAAAACGTTGGCTGCTATGACTACATCGTATTCATGAGCATCAAAACCTTGAGTTGTTGGCTCTTGCTCGATGTCGAGAGTTTTGTAATCGACAAATTTATAATTTTCAAATCGGTTTTGGGCTTTACTGAGGAACAGTTGACCAATATCAGTAAAACAATAGCGCGTTTGACTAGCCTGTAGTTCTGGCAATAAATAGCTGGTCGTTCCTCCCGTACCTGCACCAATTTCTAAAATCCGAATTCCCCGTTGGGGTGGTGCATCAGCTATTGCTATTTTCACAACCTGTTGCACCAGAGTGTTGTAAATTTGCGCGGCGGGGGAGTCTTGGTAAAGCTGAGTAGCTGAATCAATATCTGCGGTGGGAAAAACTACTTGAGTTGGCTCCACAGCACCACGCAAGACTGCACACAGGTTCTCTCCACAGCGCTGCACCAAAGTTAGTTCGCCTTGAATAAGAGTAGTGTATGGTTGCAAACTTTCGAGATAAATATCTGGATTAGCAGCAGGTAGAAGCTGGCGTACTTGCCACTGACCGGAAATTGCCGTCAAAATTTGCTCTGCCGTAAGAATCTGTAACAGGTGTTGTAAGAGTTGGTGGTGTTGGGGTACGACACCCAAACGTTGAGCAGCATTTAAGAGCGAGAATTTATCTCCGACTGGGAAAGACCATCCCAGTTGACTTAATGCTTGGATAATATACTCTAAACTTAACCGATCGAGTTGGGGCAGGAGAGTACTGTAAATCTGGATGTCATCGCCACTAATCAAACGCTCTAGATGCGGTTGGAGTTGGTTAGCGATCGCCTCTGGAGATGGAATAAAGTGCGGAGGTTCTAATTTGCCAAACCGGGACTGCGATCGCCATTCCACTTCATAAAGGCAATCCTGTAGAGAGTCTTTACCTTGATTTAGAAGTGCTTGAGATGTGACTGCTTGGAATCGTAAGCCATCCAGCACTGCTACAACTTGGCGAGCGCTATCAAACAATGTAACCTGAGCTTTGAAGGCAAAATTTGACTGCTCTTGCAAAGAAGCAACTGCCCATATTTCCAAGCTGGGACGGCGGTACACTATCAAACGTTCAAGAGAGACGGGAATGTAGGTGCTAACTCGATATATTTCCACAAGACCACCCACAACCTGCATCGCTGCATCTAACAACGCTGGATGGAGCCAATAGTCGCCGACCTTTGATCGAGGGAATAGGGTTCCTCGACTCACCTTTGCAGGAAGTTGAATCTGCCCTAAAGCTTGATTCTGTCCTCGCTGTAACTTTTGCAATCCTTGGAAACTGATACCGTAATCAATGCCCTGCTGTTGTAACTGCTGGTAAAATTCCTTGAGATCGATTGACTCCTGATTTGCCCAAGTGTCTAAATCTAATTCTGCGGGGATTGTGTTTGTCTGGTTTGCTAAAACTGTACCTGTAGTATGGACAGTCCAAGGGTTCTCACTATTTTCTCTCTGAGAGTCACGGCTGCAAATCTCGAAGTTATAACCCTGATTTTCTAAAGGACTCAAGATTACTTGGACAATCTTC
Organism: Nostoc sp. DedSLP04; assembly: GCF_034530775.1. Taxonomy (NCBI): domain Bacteria; kingdom Bacillati; phylum Cyanobacteriota; class Cyanophyceae; order Nostocales; family Nostocaceae; genus Nostoc; species Nostoc sp. DedSLP04. The sequence goes on from NZ_JAVRCL010000039.1 coordinate 34,505, forward strand.
TCCTGGTGTTGTGTTTCTAAAATTAGAGGCTGCTCTATTGCCACATTTTCCAGCACGATACAATCCGATTGAAAAATATTAGCTCCTGCAGATGTCGCCATTTCTAAATAAGCTGCACCTGGAAAAATTATCTGCTCAAATATCCAGTGGTCAGCTAGGTAAGCTGGAGATGATGCACTAATAATAGATTCAAAGAAAATCTCTTTGGTACGGCTGGCTAGTTGTAATCTTTCACCAAGTAAGGGATGTCGGTTGTAGCTTGGCTTCGTTGTGGGTTGAGATGGAGTTTCTAGCCAGTAACTCTGTCTTTGAAAAGGGTAAGTAGGTAATTTCACCTTGCGACAGCGGTAGTCGCTCTCAAATCCCACCCAATTTACCTTTGCTCCCAAAACATACAATTTTCCCAAACTTTGCAGAATTTGTTGCCAATCTTCTTGTCCAATTCGCAACGATGGCAACCATGTAGAGCCTTCATCAGATATGCATTGGCGACCCATACCTAATAAAATTGGTTGCGAACTACATTCGAGAAATACTTTATAACCCTGCTGGTGTAATGTCTGCATACTGGCAGCAAAATTTACAGGTGCGAGAATATGGTGACACCAATATTCAGGTGTTGTCACCTCAGAAGTGGCAAATGTGCCTGTGATATTAGAGATAAATTTTAGCTGCGGCTGATGATAGGTAATCTGGCGTGCAACTTGCTCAAATTGCCCTACCATTGGTTTCATCAGTGGTGAGTGAAAGGCATGAGAAACTTGTAGTTGCTTGCTTTTGATTCCTAGTTTTTCCAGTTCGTTAACAATGGCTAGCACTACGCCTGTTTGACCGGAAACTACTGTACTTTGAGGACTATTAATAGCAGCAATTGATACTGGTTCTAAATAGTGAGAAATTGCTTCTGTGACTTGTGCAACTGGGGCGAGTAAAGCTACCATCATGCCCTCAGTCGGCAACTGCTGCATGAGGCGACCCCTTGCAGCAATCAGTTTTAATCCATCTTCTAAGTTAAAGACTCCAGCTACACAAGCCGCTACATACTCGCCGACGCTGTGACCCATGACAGCATCAGGTGTAATTCCCCAAGATTGCCAAAGTTGATACAGGGCGTATTCTAGGGCAAATAAGGCGGGTTGGGTATAAGCTGTTTGGTTTAAAGGTGAATTTGTTTGATAATAAAGTATTTCTAATAAAGGAATTTCTAGTTCCGAACGCAGAATTTCATCGCATTGTTGAATTGCTTTTCTAAAACTTGGTTGGGTTTGATAGAGTTGTTGTCCCATCCCCGCATACTGGGAACCTTGTCCTGTGAATAGGAAGGCGATTTTCGGAGGTTCATTCCCAACTATCCCGCTACTGAGTCCAGGCAACTCTTCATGACGAGAGAAAGCAGTAAGTTTGGTTGCCATCTCGGCGACTGTTGCTCCTAGTACACTCAAGCGATCGCTAAAGTGTAAACGTCCTGCGTGAGCAGTGAAACAGATGTCAGCGAGTGGCTGCGTGCCATCTGAGCGCAAGTATTCGCAGTAATTGAGCGCTAATTGCTTCAATGCTGCTGCATTTTTGGCAGATAAATTCAGCAGATGCAGAGGGCGTTCCCCTTTCATCTCTACTGCATCCGGTAACGGTGGCGCTTCTTCAAGCACTAGATGAGCATTAGTTCCGGTAAACCCAAAAGAACTTATTCCAGCCCTGCGGCGATCGCACGAAACCCAAGGAGTTAACGTAGTCGGAATTTTGATAGGCAAATTTTTCCAATCAATTTTAGGATTAGGGTGCTGTAGGTGCAAGTGGGGTGGAATCATCTGATGTTGCATTGCTAAAACAACTTTAATCAGCCCTGAAACCCCTGCTGCTGCTTCTAAGTGACCGATATTTGTCTTAACTGAGCCAACAAATAACGGAGATTCTGGAGTGCGTTCCTGCCCTAAAACTGCGGCGGCGGCATTGAGTTCGATTGGATCTCCTAAAGATGTGCCAGTTCCATGAGCCTCTAGGTAACTAATTTGATGAGGTTGGAGTTGCGCCCAAGCAAGTGCTTGAGAAATAAGTTGCTGTTGAGCCTGCCCGTTAGGGACAGTTAAACCACTACTAGAACCATCGTGGTTGACTGCACTGCCCCGAATTAGAGCTAGAATCCTGTCTCCATCGCGTTGAGCTTCACCCAGACGCTTCAAGACTACCATACCACAGCCTTCGCCACGGGCATAGCCATCGGCTGAGACATCAAAAGTTTTGCACAAACCATCACCAGAAATCATCCGCACACTGGAAGCCCAGATGTAAGAGGCAGGAGTAAGATGGAGTTTGACACCACCAGCGATCGCCATTTGACATTCGCGTAAGTGCAAACTATTACAAGCTTGGTGAATAGCGACTAACGATGATGAGCAGGCGGTATCAATAGCCAGGGTTGGTCCCGTAAAACCGAAAGTGTAGGCTAGACGACCAGCCGCACTAGAAAAAGCATTACCAGTTCCAGCGAAAGTGCCAACAGGACTATCAGGGTTTTGCTGCAAATGTTGGGCAATTAACTGCTCGTAGTCGTGTCCGTCGTTGCCGACAAAGACTCCTACAGACGCACCAGCCAGCCGTTCAGGAGCGATCGCAGCTTGTTCTAGAGCTTCCCAACTTACTTCCAGCAACAATCGGTGTTGTGGATCGATCGCTACAGCTTCGCGGGGAGAAATACCAAAAAAGGCAGGGTCGAAGCGATCAATACTGTTGATAAAATTACCGTAGCGAGTGTAAATTTTGCCTGGGATTCCTGGAGTCGGGTCATAATAAGTTTCGACGTTCCAGCGATTTTGGGGAATTTCTGCTCTAGTATTAGTTCCCGATGCCAGCAATTGCCAGAAGCTTTCGGGATCTGTAGCATCCCCAGGAAAGCGGCAACTCATGCCAACGATCGCTATGGGTTCATAGATATCACTAATTGGGTCATTTGGTTGGTTTGCTTTTGCTTGGGCCAGTGCTAGTACATCTGTGGCGAGATAGTGAGTCAACCGTTCAATGTTGGGAAAGTCAAAACTTAATGTGCTGGGTAAATTAACCCCCAAAAGCTGGTTGAGGCGATCGCGTAATTCCACTGCCGTCAGCGAATCCATTCCCAACTCAAAAAATCCTTGCTCAAGCGCTGGTAATTCCTCTATCGGCAAGCCCAATACCCGCGCCACTTCTTTCTGCAAGGTGCGGCGTAATATTTCCAGACCTTCTGCGGTTGGAACTGATGCCAGTTGTTCACGCAACTGTGTTGGTTGTGCTGTCTTGATTGCTTGCTCAAGTTGAGTTTGCGGTGCAAGTTGCTCCAGCAATCGCCGAGTTCGACCTACTGCATAAATTGTCCCAAAGCGTTCCCAATCTACGGGCGCGACAACAATTTGGCGATTCTGGGAATTCAACAGTAACCCCATCGCAGCTTTAACCTGGGTCAAATTCAAACTCCCTACGCCAATCTTCTGCAATCTTTGGGTTAAGGCTTCAGCCCCAGGTTGATTTATCATACCTGCGCCGATAACAGCAGACCAATTCACGGTTAAGCCTGGTAATCCTTGAGACTGGCGGTAAGCTGCAAAGAGATTTTGAAATTCATTAGCAGCAGCGTAGTGAGATTGGTTTGCCGATCCCCACACAGCAGCGATGGAAGAGAAGTTGATAAAAAAGTCTAATTCCCAATCCTGACTAATTTGGTGTAAATTCCAAGTACCAGCTACTTTGGGTTGTAGCGTTTGGTGTAGTATTGAATGCTCTAGCTCGGCAATCCGATACATACCACCATCGCTACCTGCTGTATTAGCAATTCCACTGATAGGAGGTAGTTTTCTAAGTAGCTCTGACATGGCATTTCGCAGACTTTCACCGTCACTCACATCAGCTATAGGCGTAATAATTTCTACTCCTGCTGCCCGGAGTTGCTTAACAGCTTCTTGTTTTTCTCTAGTATTGATGCCACTGCGACTGAGTAAAATCAAGTATCGAGCGCCTTGTTCCACTAGCCACTGAGCGACACTTAATCCTAAGCCTCCTAATCCGCCGCTAATTAGATAAGAGCGATCGCTCTTAATAGAGAATTTAGAGGTACTTTCTGGGTAGCTTTTAACAAGTCGAGCAACATACCGGGTTCCTGAATGATAAGCTATGTGTTCCTCTCCTGAAGTTCCCAATAACTCCATTGCGATCGCCTGAGCTTTTTCCTCAACATTTGCTTGCCGATCTGTGTCTATTAACCCGCCCCAATGTTGGGGATACTCCAGCCCAAACGCCCGACTTTGACCCCACACAGGTGCTTGAGAAATGGCTGGTAAATCTTTACCTAGAGCGATCGCGTTCTCTGTGATTACCCAAAGTTTAGCGGTGCTACTCCAAGGCTGGGATACCACAGTTTTCATGACATCCAGTAGTTGCCTGCAATTGGTATTTACGCTACCTGTCAAAGTAGCTGTAGTTAGCGTTTCCGTCGCAGGTAAATCCAAACTCCACAGGTGAATAATACCGATGAGTGGGCTTTCCCCAAGCGTAAAACCTTCTGCCTCCTGCCATCTGCCATCTGCCTTTCCTGAAGTTACTAGAGAACAGGTTTGTCCCTGTTGCTCTAAAACTTGAGCTAGGGTAGAAGCTAAAGTCCCTGAGTTGGCTAGAATCAGCCAATGACCAGGTGTGGAATTTTCAGCAGCAGAAACAGTGTTAGGGCTGGGTTGCCATTGCACTTCATACAGACAATCCTGAATTGAAGCGATCGCTTGTTGCTGTTGATGTTCTTGAATCAGTCGCTCTAAAATTTCAACTTGAGCAACATTTAATTGGCGATCGGTTCTGCTGAGAAGTTGGGACAACTGCTCAGTTTGCCCTGCTTCGAGTAGTGCTATTACCTGGGTTTGTTGCTCAGAAGTAGGTTTGTGTTTGTTTGCTGGAGTAAGTTCCGCCCAGTAGCGTTTTCTCTGGAAAGGATAAGTGGGCAAAACTACTTTACGATAATGAAGATTTTGATAAAATCCAGTCCAAGCGATCGCTACTCCACGCATATACAAATCTGCCAAACTGGAGAGAATTTGCTGCCAATCTTCTTCTCCTCCTCGCAAGGATGGCAACCATGTAAAGCCTTCATCAGATAAGCATTGGCGACCCATACCTAATAAAATCGGTTGAGGGCCGCATTCGACAAATACTTCATAGCCTTGCTGGTGTAATGTCTGTATACTGGCAGCAAAGTTCACAGGTGCAAGAATGTGGCGACACCAATATTCCGGTGTCATTACTTCCTCAGTGGCAATTGCACCTGTGATGTTAGAGATAAATTTTAACTGTGGTGAATGATAAGTAATTTGCCGAGCGACTTCTTCAAATTGCACCACCATCGGTTTCATTAATGGTGAATGAAAGGCATGGGAAACTTGTAATTGTTTGCTTTTGACTCCCAGTTTTTCTAATTGACTAGCAATAGTTTTAACTGCGGTTTCTTGACCGGAAATAACTGTACTGTGAGGACTATTAATAGCTGCAATTGATACTTGTTCTGAATAGGGAGCAATTATTTCTCTGACTTGTGCGACTGGCATCAGTAACGATACCATCATGCCTTGAGTCAGTAACTGCTGCATGAGGCGACCCCGTGCAGCAATCAGTTTGAGTCCATCTTCTAGGGAAAAGACTCCTGCTATACAAGCAGCTACGTATTCGCCGACGCTGTGACCGATGACGGCGCTGCATGTAATTCCCCACGATCGCCACAGTTGATAAAGTGCGTATTCTAGGGCAAATAAAGCCGGTTGGGTATAAGCTGTTTGGTTTAAAGGTGAGTCTGTTTGAGGATAGAGTATTTCTAATAAAGGGATTTCTAGTTCAGAACGTAGAATTTCATCGCATTGCTGAAGTGCTTTTCTAAAAGTTGGTTGGGTTTGATAGAGTTGTTGCCCCATCCCCGCATACTGGGAACCTTGTCCTGTGAATAGAAAAGCAATTTTTGGTGGATTGTCAGAATTAGTTTTGCCAGTATTTGGCCAATTTTTCAGCTTTTGAATCAGCTCGGTGGTTGTAGCAGCAACAAGTCCAAGGCAGTAGTCAAAGCGATCGCGTCCTGTATTGGCACTAAAACAAATATCTTCAAGCAATACCTCTGGATGACTTTCCAAATAGGTTTGATAAGACTGACCGAGATCGACTAGCCCCTGCTGACTTTTAGCCGATAAAGTGAGGAGATGGTAAGGACGCTCAGAAGAGGCAGGGGGACAGAGGGGATGGGGGGCAGAGGGGTAGAGAGGCAGAGGGGAAATATTATTGTCACTGCTTCCCTGCTCCCCTGCTCCCCTGCTCCCCTGCTCCTTTAATGGTGCTTCTTCGACAATTACATGAGCATTAGTGCCACTGAATCCAAAAGAACTAACTCCTGCCAACCGAGGCTGATTCCCCTTCGACCAGGGCATGAGTTGGGTTGGCACATAAATCGCCAATTCTGACCAGCTAATGTGGGGATTAGGTTGTTTTAAATGTAGGTGGGGGGCAATTTCTTCATGTTGCAGTTGCAGAACTAACTTGATTAATCCCGCAATACCCGCAGTTGATTCTGTATGCCCGATATTCGTCTTCGCAGAACCAACAATCAAGGGTGTTTCTAAGGTGTGATTTTTCCCAAACACCCCATCTAAAGCAACAATTTCGATGGGATCTCCTAGAGACGTTCCCGTACCATGAGCTTCGATATAGCTAATCTGAGCCGGATCGATTTTGCCATTGTTCAGTGCTTGACGAATAACTTGTTCTTGGGCAGGCCCGTTAGGCACTGTCAAACCACCACTGCGACCATCTTGATTAACGGCACTGCCTCGAATCAGCGCTAAGATATTATCCCCATCTCGTTGGGCATCCGAAAGGCGTTTCAGAACCACCACACCACATCCTTCTCCACGTCCATAACCATTGGCTGTGGCATCAAAGGTCTTGCAACGCCCGTCGGGAGAAAGAGTATGCGCCTGACATTCAGCAATGTAACTTTCTGGAACTAGCATCAGGTTAATGCCACAAGCCAGCGCCAAGTTGGATTCCCCAAGCCGCAAACTTTGGCAAGCTAAATGAACCGCTACCAGCGATGAGGAGCAAGCGGTGTCTACAGTTAGAGTTGGGCCTTGCAAACCAAAGGTAAAGGCGATTCGTCCCGCAGCAGTGCTAGGAGCCGAGCCGGAGGCTGAGTGGGCATTGATGGCTTCGTAGTTGGGAAAAGCTATGGTGGGATACTCTAGGTTCATCAGCCCGACAAAAACACCCGTTTTGCTTCCTAGCAGCGACTTAGAAGGTACGCCAGCGCACTCTAAACTTTCCCAGCAAACTTCTAGGAGCAGCCTTTGTTGAGGATCTAAAAAATTGGCAACTCTTGGGGAAATGCCGAAGAATTGAGCATCAAAGCGATCGATGGGTAGATTGAGAAATGCGCCCTGGCGGGTGTAAATTTTGCCCGGTGTGCCAGGGTTGGGATCGTAGAACGCTTGAATATCCCAGCGATTTAGAGGTACTTCTGAAACCAGATCGGCTCCGGCTCTGAGGTGTTGCCAAAACTCCTCCGGTGAGTTAGCACCACCAGGAAGCCGACAACTCATGCCGATAATTGCTAACGGCTCAGTCTGAGCTTGTTCTAGCTCTGTGAGCTTTGCTTTTGTCTCCCGCAGCTTGACTAGTGCTTCTTTGGCTATCCGCGATCGCTCATCTGATGATGAAACCACTTGCTTTTACCCCTCTTGGCTACTCTAATTCACTGGCCAGTAATGCAAAAACTTCGTCTTCCGATAAGTCTGCTAGTTCATCTATATGACTTCCTGCTGACTCAGTTTCACAGGGCTGTTCTAACATTTCCCGTTCCAGGTATGCCACTAAAGCATCTAATGTCGGATAGTCAAACAACAGCGTCGAACGCAGGGTCTTACCAATGCTCATCTGTAGCTGATTCTTTAAATCGAGTACCATCAACGAGTCGATTCCTAAATCGAACAAGGGTTGCTGGGGCTTGATTTGTTGGGGGTCGCTGATACCCAGGACTCTAGCTAAGAGCGATCGCACGTAACTCATTAACAAAGCTCGTCTATCAGGTACGGGTGTTGCTTTCCACTGTTCGAGAAATGGCGAATGCTCCCCAGTTTGCTGTCTAAACTGTTGCTGAAACACTTCTAGAAATGGTGATGTTGTCGCTGCGGAATTTTGTTGAAAAAATCGCGGCCAATTAATTGGTATCACTCCCACCTGAGCGATCGATTCCGCCATTAACTGTTCTAGTATCTGCAACCCTTCTGGTTGGGAGATGAAATTAAATCCTGACTCCACAAACCGTTGTTGGAGTTGCTGACTCAAACGGCTTGTCATTCCCCCTGGCTCAGATCCTACCCTGTATACAGAAGTTATCGAATCATTACCAGTCGTTGAATTACCCCACCCAAACCCACCCCGTGTAAAGGGGAGGGAACTAGATTTTTCTTTTTCCCCTCTTTCTAAGGCGGTGTTGCGATTGTGCTTATAAAATTCATCGAGGGAACTAGATTTTTCTTTTTCCCCCCTTGGAAAGGGGGGATTAAGGGGGGTAATTCGACCGTAAGACCCAGACCAGGGTCCCCATTGCACACTCAGTCCGGGCAGACCAAGTGCCTGACGGTAGTGGCTCAAGGCATCTAGAAAGGCATTAGCAGCAGCATAATTCCCCTGTCCGGCTGCTCCCATCCAGGCAACCATTGATGAAAAACAAACAAACCAGTCTAGGGACATATCTTGAGTAAGTTCATGCAACAGCCATGCTCCCTGAACTTTCGGAGTCATAACTTTCACAAAGCTTTCCCAACTTTGCTGTTGTAGAATGCCATCATCCAAAACTCCGGCGGCGTGGATTACCCCGCGCAAAGGTGGTAATTGTGCCTGGATCTTGGCAAATATCCTGGTCATCTCCTCCCGGCTAGAAACATCTGCTTGTTCAACTATTACCTTTGCTCCAGTTTGCTCCATCTTGGCGATCGCCTCCGACGCAGCGTAGCTGAACGCATTTGTTACAGTTGGCGTTGGTGACTGACGGCTGATGAGGACTAAATGACGTACTCCTCGCTCCACTAACCAATGAGCTACTTGTAAACCCAAGGCTCCCAATCCGCCTGTAATTAGGTAACTCCCTTCTGCTCGAATCGTGACTTGCTCTGATTTTTCAACCGTGCGATGACGAACTAACCGCGCTACATAACGCTGACCTTGGCGTTGGGCAATTAGGTCTTCTCCATCTGAGTCAAAAATTTCTTGGGCGATCGCTGTTGCATCTGCTGCACTTGTTGCCATTAGATCGAGGTCGAGCCGATAACAAGGTAAATCGGGATACTCCAAGGCGATTACTCGTCCTAATCCCGATAATGGTGATTGCTGAATCTGTAATTTAACCGTTCCCTGTTCCCCATTCCCTATTCCCTTTAATGGTTCGACTACTTGAGATCCCTTGGTAACTAACCAAAGTTGAATAGAGTCAGATTGATGATTTTCCGTTAAGGATTGAACCAGATGCAACACACTGGCACAACTCAGTTCTTGCGATCGCCTCAACCCATCCAGATCGAGTTCCTCAACCGGATTTCCTATCAAAGACCATAGATGAATCACCCCTTGTAGCGGTTTGGGGAGTGTTAGCAATAGGCTATGAAAATCAGTCGGTTTTAAAGGATTGATTTGGTAGTGTTTGTCATCAAGTTGTTGATAGGTTTTTCCAGGTATGGCGATCGCATAATCCTTTCCCTGTTGGACTAAATGTTGCGCCAGTTGCTCTCCTAGTCCAGAGCCATCTGCAAAGATCAACCAATAACCCCCCACTCTTTCAGCTATGAGATTTTTAGGCAGGAATTTAGCTTGCCAGCGAACTTGATAGAGCCAATCGCTGAAATCTTCTTTCAGCATGCGCTGTAGGGATTGGGGTGTTGTTCGGCGCATTGAAAGCCCCTCAACTTGAACCAGCAACGCCCCACTCGAATCGACCAACTGGAGATCGGTGGCGATCGCCTCTGGCGCAGCGTAGCCGATCGCACTTTGGCTAGCGGATGTTTTTTTAGCTTGTACCCAAAGTTGATGCCCAGATCGTCTGTAAAAGTACAGACGCTCAAGACCCACAGGCAAATACAGAGATGTTTCATCGCCTGCTAAGAGTGCCTGTGTGAAAGCCGCACTCCCCCATTGAAAACTGGCATCAAGCAGAACAGGGTGAATTTGATAGCCCTCAGTTTCCAAATTTGCTGGTAATTGCAGTTGAGCATAACCCTGTTCTGTTTCCACCCACCCTTGCTTTAGGGCTTGAAAATAAGAGCCATATTCTATTCCTTGCTTTTGACAACGTTGATAAAATTCCTCGGTGTCAATGACATCTAATGCTGATTCGCCTCGATTTGACCAAGTTGATAAGTCAACAGCCGGGAATGCAGCTTCACCAGGCAAGATAGTGCCCGTAGCATGAACAATCCACGAAGATTCCTGTGCTGCTGGCGATCGATTCAGGCTACAAATTTCAAAATGGTAACTTTGTCCGGCGTTGGGAGTCAAAATCAATTGCAGGGTTTGATTTTGTCCAGAGGAAAGAATCAGGGGTTGTTCGATCGCCACATTTTCTAGTACCACACAATCAGATTGGAAAACAGCAGTACCAGCAGCAATCGCCATTTCTAGATAAACTGCACCTGGCAATATCATCTGCCCAAAAACTCGATGATCCGCTAAATAAGCTTGGTTTTCAGAACTTAAAGAAGATTCAAAAACAATTTCTTTAATTCTTGCTACCTGCAATTTTTGCCCTAGCAATGGATGGAAAAAGTCAGAACTTCCTTCTGCCCCTCCACTCCTCTGCTCCCTTGCTCCTCTGCTCCTCTGCTCATCTGCCCCTCTGCCCTCTGCCTTGGTGGGTTTGGTTTCAATCCAATAGTTTTGGCGTTGGAACGGATAGTTGGGCAACACAACTTTGCGGGGGCGGTGGTTGCACTCCAATCTATGCCAATAAACTTTTGTTCCACGCACATACAATTCACCCAAACTGGAGAGCATTTGTTGCCAATCTTCTTGCCCATTACCCAAGGATGGTAGCCAAGTCCCCTGCTCTAGTGGGAAACACTCACGCCCCATATCCAACAGGACAGGCTTGGGACTGCATTCTAGAAATACTTTATAACTTTGTTGAGCTAAAGTTGCCATTGCCAAGGCAAAGTTCACAGGTGAGAGAATGTGGCGACACCAATATTCAGGTGTTGTGACTTCAGATGTGGCGATCGCTCCTGTGATATTAGAGATGAACTTCACGCGCGGTTGATCGTAACTGACTTGACGGGCAACTTGCTCGAATTCTGCCACACCGTCGGACGCTAACTGTTGCATCAGCCGTCCGCGAGTTGCAACTAACTTGAGACCATCTTCTAGGGAAAAAACCCCGGCTACACAAGCGGCAACATACTCACCAACACCGTGACCTATGACTACATCGGGTTTGATGCCCCAAGATTGCCATACTTGAGCGATCGCATATCCCAAGGCAAAAATTGCTGGTTGTCCGTAGACTGTTCGATCCAAAAGTGGCTCTTCTTCTATCTCTGGATAGATTACAGATAACAGTGATTTATGAATATAAGGTTGCAGGATAGTGTCGCATTGCTGTAAAGCTTCTCGAAACTTTGGCTGGGTTTCGTAAAGTTGCCGTCCCATGTTTACATATTGTGATCCTTGACCTGCAAACAAAAAAGCCACTTTCGGCACTTCTGCTGCCAGAGTAAATTGCTCTGCGTCCAGGCGTAGCAATTTTTCACCCAAATCGGTCAGATCGCTAGTCACAATTGCCAGCCGATAATCAAAGTGCGATCGCCCGGTATTAGCTGTAAAACAGAGGTCGCCTAAATCATCATCAAAATTGTTGGTAATGCGATCGTGATAACGAGAAACAAGCTGCCGGAGTGCTACCTCACTTTTAGCGGATAAAGTCAGGAGATGATAGGAACGCTCAGAATTACTCCTCTGCTCCTCTGCTCCCCTGCTCCCCTGCTCCTTTAATGGTGCTTCTTCGATAATCACATGAGCATTTGTACCACTGAACCCAAAGGAACTGACACCTGCCAGTCGGGGCCGATCTCCCGTACTCCAAGGCACAATTTCGGTTGGCACCTGGATTGGCAATTCTGCCCAGTTAATATAAGGATTGGGTTGTTTGAGATGTAGGTGCGGAGCAATTTCTTCATGTTGCAGTTGTAGAACCGACTTAATCAGTCCAGCAATCCCGGCGGCAGCTTCCAGATGACCGATGTTAGTTTTAACTGAGCCAACTATCAAGGGTTGTTGCTGAGAGTGACTAACACCAAAAACTGCTCCTAGTGCTGTTACTTCAATCGGATCGCCAAGAGAAGTTCCGGTTCCGTGTGCTTCGATATAGCCGATCTGGTCTGGTTTGATTCCAGCGTTGTTTAGTGCCTGACGGATAACCGCTTGCTGAGAAGGGCCGTTAGGGACAGTTAATCCGCTAGTATGACCATCTTGGTTGATTGCTGAAGCGCGAATCACTGCCAAAATATTGTCGCCATCTGTCACTGCATCACAGAGCCGCTTGAGGATAATTACGCCGCACCCCTCACTACGGACAAAGCCATTAGCACGCGCATCAAAGGTCTTGCAGCGGCCATCGCCTGAGAGCATCCGCGCTTGAGAAAGGTTGATGGTAAATTCTGGCGAGATCAAGCGATTGACCCCGCCAACGATCGCTAAATTGCTCTCTCGCTGCCGCAGACTTTGGCAAGCTAAATGAGTCGCCACTAACGAGGAAGAACAGGCTGTATCGACAGCAAGGCTCTGACCAGTCAAGCCTAAAATGTAAGATATTCTGCCGGCGGCTACACTGTGGGCATTGCCCGTAGCTAGATAGCTATCTATCTCAGTAACATCTTGGCTCAATAAACGTTGGTAATTGTCATTCGTAGAAATGCCTACAAATACACCTGTTTGTGTTTTAGCAAGGTTTTGAGGATTTAATCCGGCATTTTCCAGAGCTTCCCAACTGACTTCTAACAGTAACCGTTGCTGAGGGTCTAGGGTGAGGGCTTCACGAGGGGAAATGCCGAAGAACTGGGGGTCAAATGCCTTTAAATTTTTAATAAAGCCACCGTAGCGCGTAGACATTTTTCCCGGTGCTTCTGGGTTGGGGTCGTAGTAAGCTGCCACATCCCAGCGATCGCGGGGAACTTCGGCGATCGCATCGATACCTTGGCGCAATAACTGCCAGAATAGCTCAGGAGTATCGGCACCACCCGGAAAGCGGCAACCCATACTGATAATAGCGATCGGCTCTTTTTGAGAGGCTACCAGCGTGTCAAGTTTACCTTGCAACTGCTTAATCACCAAAAAAGACCGTTGCAGGGGAGTCAGATTTTCGAGGTTCTGGGATGAAATCTTAGCCATTGGCATTCTCCTGAATCAGCCGATCTAGCTTTTGGTTGATGAACTCTTCTAATTGCGCCTCCGAAAGTTCTTGGGTTCTAGCCAAAAGCGATCGCTCCATTGTAGTCTCTTCGAGTTCTTCGTCAAGAACAATATCAGCAGCTTCTAATCCCAAAACTTCCCCCATGAGATAATCAACTAATGCTTCCACCGTGGGATAATCGAACATTACAGTTGAGGCGATCGCACACTCTAAGCTAGTTTGCAGGCGATTTCGTAATTCCACAGCAGTGAGAGAATCAATTCCCAACTCCACAAAACCTTGCTCTAAGCCTATCGGTGCGGATGATGGGAAACCTAGTACCTGAGCTATCTGTCGCTGGATATGGGCAACTAATAGTTCTCGGCGATCGCTAGGAGCAGCTGCTGCTAACTGTTGACGAAATGCAGGGGTAAGATGCGATCGCAATACAGATGTTTCTCGCCAATCTGCAAAAAATGGCGAATCAGCCGACTGCTCCAAAAATTTTTGCCAGTGTATCGGCACTACCCCAACCGTGGCACGAGAGCTATTTAGCAAGAGTTTTTCCAACACTGCTAAGACTTTTTGCGGGGCGATCGTGCCAATTCCTCGCTGCTGCGCCCGTTCATTTACCTGGCGTTGGACAGCAGAGCCAACTTCTGCCACCACGCCCCAGTTAATACTCAATCCAGGCAGTGCATTTGCTCGACGGTAAGCAGCTAAGGCATCTAAAAAAGCATTGGCCGCTGCGTGGTTGCTTTGACCTGGAGAACCTAGTAAAGCGGCAGCAGAAGAAAATAATACGAAAAAGTCCAACGGTTGATGCTTAGTCAACTGATGTAAATTCCATGCCCCCTGCACTTTAGGAGCCATTACCGATTCAAACCGTTCCCAAGAAAGCTGTTGCAGCACCCCATCCGCCAAAACACCTGCCGAATGAATCACACCCTGCAACGGGGGAAGTGACTGTTGAATTTCTGAGAACAATTGCTGCATTGCAGTCATATCAGACACATCAGCTTGAGCAACAATAACTTTAGCTCCCGCTTGTTCCAACGCCTCGATCTGATTCACATCCTGAACACCGCTACGCCCCACTAATACTAGGTTTTTAGCTCCCTGCTCTACCAGCCAACGGGCTACGAGTAATCCTAAACCTCCTAATCCCCCAGTAATTAGGTAAGTGCTATCAACCCGAATTCCTTTTAAAGGTAACGGAGCTTCCGAACCAATAGTGGATCGAAGGAAGGAATCAGCAAAATCCTCACTGTTCCCCATACTTCGACTCATTTCGACTCCGCTCAATGCAAGTCGCTCAGTACAAGTTCCCCATACTTCGACTTCGCTCAGTACAAGTTCCCCATTCCCCGTTCCCCCAACCCTGACGACAATCTTGCCAATATGCTTGGCTTGTTGCATATAACGAAAAGCATCCACCACTTCCTGAATCGGAAATATTTTGATTGGGGGAGGTTGGAGTAACCCGCTTTCAAATTGCTCGACTAATTCCCGCAGCATGGACTGGATTAATTCTGGTTGCTCCTGACAAACACGCACCAGATCGATAACTTTATAACCCACATCAGGTCTGACTTGTGCCACCTGCTGAGAGTCCCAAACTCCCCGTTTGCCAATTTCCAAAAATTGACCGTGGGGATGAATTACCGCTAGGCTATGGGCGATCGCATCACCAGAAGTAAGGGAATTAAGTACCAAATTAACGCCTTGCCCTTGGGTGATTTGCTGCACTGTCTCTACAAACTCGCTGCTACGGGAGTTCATAATGTGCTGCACGCCCATATTTCTGAGAGCTTGCCATTTGGGAAGGCTGGCTGTGGCAAATACTTCGGCTCCAGCTTTTTGGGCAATTTGCACAGCAGCTATGCCAGTACCTCCGGCGGCGGCGTGGATGAGAATCCGATCGCCTTTACCAATTTTCCCAGCCTGATGGAATGCATAGTAGGCGGTCAAAAAATTAACCGGAATGGCAGCAGCAGCCTCAAAGCTGAGATTCTTTGGTTTGGCAACCACATAAGCTGCATCAACTGTAACAAAGTGGCTGAAACTACCATGAGCGATCGCTATTACTGGATCTCCAATCGCCAAGTCGGTAACGCGATCGCCAATGGCAACAATTTCACCCGCGCACTCCCCACCAAAACCTGTTGTTTCCAGCAAATGCTGTTGAGACACACCATCTACTTGCTCAGGGAGCAATTCTAACGCAGCAATGACATCCAAAAAATTCAAACCTGCGGCTTGTACGCAAATTTCTACCTCTCCTGATTTTGGAGGACGGCGATTTGTTGGTTCCCACTGTAAGTTTTCGAGGATTCCTCGCTCCTGCATTGTCAGTCGGAAATTTTGGATTTTGGATTTTGGATTTTGGATTAATTTCCGTAACTTCTGACTCCTGCCTTCTGCCTCCTGATATCGCCCTAGTCTAGCAACATGACGTAATCCCCACCGAAATGCTACTCGATCTTCAACATCTTCTGAGCAAACTTCTGCGTGTAGCGTTTGCGCTTGCACTTCTGAGGGTGCTTTGGGGTCGAGATCGATACATACACACTTTAATTCTGGATGCTCTAGAGCAATGACTTTTCCCATCCCCCACACAGAAGATTGACCGACTGCCAAAACTTCTGGATAGTCTTCAGAATCACCTGTGGGTACAGGTTGCGCTCCACAAGTTACAAGCCACAATCTGGACTGTGCTAATCCAGCTTTACCTAACGCTTGCACTAAGAATAAAGTCGTTTTGCATCCCTTTTCAAAAGCTACTGCTTCAGGTTGATCGAGACTCCAACATTGGATGATACCGTAAATATCTTGTGGCTGACTATTGATGAGTTGCAGAAATTCCTCTGGGCGATCGCAGTTAATTACAAATATGGCTGGTGCAATTTCCTGATATTTTTCTCCAGGAAAGACTAAGGTACAGATATCTCCCTGCGATTTGAGTTGCGCCGCTAACTGTTCAGCTATACCTCCTCGATCCGCAAAAATCAGCCAATTGTGATGCTTTAAACTAACCTGAGATGTAGGAGATTCTGAAACTTGAGCCACAATTAAAGCTTGTTTTAAAGGGAACAGGGAACAGGCAACGGGAAACAGTGAAGATTTTTGGTTAGATGCGGAAATTTTTACTTGTTCCTTCCCTCGATCCACTAAAGGGTTAGAAGCCCTGTTCCCTATTCCCTGTTCCCTATTCCCTATTCCCCATTCCCCATTCCCTATTCCCCATTCCCCATTCCCTATTCCCTGTTCCCTATTCCCTTCAACAATGACTGCTACCTGCGAAAAACCACTTTCAGCAAGCAATTGTTGCCACTGTTGGGCACTGATTAAAGGATAGTCGGGGCGAATATCAAAATCTTGAAATTTCCACCATCCTTCTAAAAGTCCGAAGATTAAATCTACCCATCGCTGGCGGTGAGTGCCTTCCAACAAGATTAACTGACCTCCTGGGGCCAACAACTGCCGTATATGTTCTAAGGTTTGGCGAAGGGATGTTGTCGCGTGTAGGACGTTGGCAGCAATGATGACATCATATTGATGAGAGGCAAATCCTTGCTCAGATGGCGACTGCTCGATGTCGAGGTTTTGATAGCGGATAAAAGGATAATCTCGAAACTTCTCTTGGGCTTGGCTGGTAAATAATGCCCCTATATCTGTAAACACATACTCGGTTTGTGCGGGATGAAGCTGCGGCAGAATATAGTGAGTTGTACCTCCCGTACCTGCACCAATTTCTAACAGCCGCACTCCTCGATCGCCAGGTAGCTGTTCTAAAGCGATCGCGATCGCCTCTGCCACCAAACCATTCATTACTTTTGCCCCTGGCGAATCCTGATAAAATCGAGTCGCTGCGGTGGTATCTCCACCTGGAAACACTAATTGCACCGGATCGATAGCGCCTCGCAGTACGGCACTTAATTGAGAAGCACAGCGTTCCATTAGTGTCAGTTCTGCATCAGTATCAGGGAAGCGATCGCGTAATGTGGCGATCGCATTTTCAGGAGTGACTTTTTCAGGAATTCGGATGACTTGCCATCGGTCTGCAACTAACTGTAAAACTTCAACTTCAGCGAGCATTTGCAACAGGCGTTGTAAAAGTAACCGATGCTGCGAAACGACTCCTAATCGTTTGGCGATCGCTTCTGTAGAAAAGTTATCGCCTAGATGCCATAGCCAGCCCATCTCTTCAAAGGCTTGCAGTACAAATTCAATGCTGAGGTTCTCTAGTTGGTTGAGGAAGTTACTATAATCCTCCCAGCTATTTGTGGGATGATTTTTCTCACGCAGAGGCGCAGAGGCGCAAAGAGTAAGAGAGTGTGTTTGTGCAACGCTAGCTTCTGAGTCAGTTTTAGCTGTTAATTGAGGGATGCTAAGTTGCAGTTTTTGTTGAATAGATGTTGGAGGAAGTAAGGATTTAAGCGATCGCCATTGGCCAAATCTGGCTCTGATTCGCCATTCCACTTGATAGAGCCAATCTGTAACATCCTCTTGTGGAGTATCAAGCCGTGCTAAGGCTTTGACTCGCAAACCTTCTACAGTCGCAATGATTTCTCCTTCAGCACTAAAGAGGGTGACTTGACCAGTCTGTTGTGAAGTTAGCGATCCCATTGCCCAGAGGCGCTGACTAGGACGATGGTAAACCTGCAAGCGATCGATACTGACTGGAAGATAAGTTTTTCGCTCTGCACTTTGTTCATTTTCAGAGGCAGCGAGAACTTGCAGGCTGGCATCTAATAGCACCGGATGTATTTGATAATCGGTTGCTTCTACAAATTGTTCTGCTGATAATTCAATTGTGCCCAAAGCTTGCTGGCCATCCCAACCTAAACCTTGGATGGCTCGGAAGCTAGCACCATAATCAATCCCTCGCTGGTGAAAATTTTCATAAAAGCGATCGACTGTAAGCGATCGCTCACAATTTACTTGACAATTTTTAATATTTATGAACCTAGCAGCCCCGGCAGTGGCTCGGCAGATTTTCCCTTGAGCGTGCAGAAGCCATTCGGGATTTTCTTCAGGCTCTAAACTGAAAATCTGAAACTGATAAGTGTCATTTTCTAAAGGAGTGAGGATGGTTTGCAGTGTTTTCAAATCTGTTTCTGGCAGCACCAAACCTTGCAGGATGACCACATCCTCAAGCATCAACTGATGGGTTTGAAACAGAGTAGCACCAGCAGTCAAGGCCATCTCTAAATAGGCGGCGGCGGGGAAAAGCGGCTGGCTAAAAACGCGATGGTCGCCCAGGTAATTTGGAGCAGCAACACTCAGTTGGGATTCAAATTGAATGTCTTTCGACGCAGAGCGCAGTCTTCGACCCAGGAGTGGGTGAATAACCCGATTTTGGGTCGCTGCCTGGGAGACTGACCCCAGCCAAAACCTCTGCCGTTGAAAAGGATAAGTCGGCAAAGCTACTTTCCGTCGTTGCGGATAGTCTTTCTCGAAGCCATGCCAGTCTACTTTTACACCTCGAAGATAAAGTTCAGCTAAACTGGCGAGCATCTGTTGCCAGTCCGATCGCCCTGAACGCAGGCTAGGCAGCCAAACTCCTACTCCTGCTGGTAGGCAGTCTCGTCCCATCCCTAGTAAAATCGGCTTGGCTCCTATTTCCACAAACACTTCATAACCCTGTTGATGCAGAGTGTTCATGCTCTGGGCAAATCTAACGGGTTGAGAGATATGATTTACCCAATAATCAGGAGTTTGGATTTCTTCAGTGGCGAAAATACCTGTGAGGTTGGAAATTAACTTGATACTTGGTAGTGAGTAGTTAACCTCTGCGGCTACTCGTGCAAACTCCGCCAACATCGGTGACATTAAGGGAGAGTGAAAGGCATGAGAAACATTTAACTTTCTAGTCTCAATGCCTTGTGTATGTAGTGTGGTAGATATTGCTCTAATTGCTGAGGTATTTCCAGAAATAACAATATTATTCGGGCTGTTAATAGCAGCGATGCTTACGGCAGGCTTCGCCAACGCCACTTCTTCTAAATAAAGTTGAATAACTGTCCGAACTAGTTTCTCATCAGCCAACACTGCAATCATCTCTCCAGTATTGGGTAATGCTTGCATCAGGCGGGATCTATGAGCAATCAACTGCAAACCAGCTTCTAAACTGAAAACACCAGCTACACAAGCAGCGACATACTCACCCACGCTATGCCCCATAACGACATCTGGAATAATCCCCCACGATCGCCATAACTGGGCTAAAGAATATTCCAAGGCAAATAAAGCTGGTTGAGAATAAGCGGTTTGATTTAGTAAAGAAGTTTCATCTGGAGAAAAATAAAGGACGCTGAGTAGGGATTTTTCTAAATAGGGACGCAGAATTTCATCGCAGCGATCGAGGTTTTGGCGGAAAGTTGGCTGGGTTTCGTAAAGTTCACGCCCCATGCCGATATACTGAGAGCCTTGTCCTGTGAAGAGAAAAGCGATTTTGGCTGACTTTTTACTGTGTACTTTGATGTTTACGAATTCGGTCGTTTTTAGTTTCTCTTGTAACTGCACCACAGATTCAGCAATAACAGCTAAACGATAGTCGAAATGCGATCGCCCACTATTAGCTGTAAAGCAAATATCTGCCAGAGATGTCTGGGAATTTGAGGAGAGAAATACTTGATAACTTTCTACCAGTTCCCGCAAAGCGGCCTCATTCTTAGCCGAAAGCGTCAGCAGGTGCAGCGATTTTGGATTTTGGATTTTGGATTTTGGATTGCGATCGGCATTGTCAAATCTAAAATCTAAAATCGGCAATCTAAAATTGGAGGGTGCTGCTGCTAAAATCACATGGGCATTCGTACCTCCAAAGCCAAATGAAGATACACCAGCAAAACGTGGTTCCTTCTCTTCCAACCATTGTTGAGGCTGGAGTGGAATTGATAAGGGTGTTTCTGCTAGGGAAATCAGGGAATTAATCCGATCCAGATGCAGATTGGGGGAAATTTCCTGGTGCTGCAAGCACAATACCACCTTGATTAAACCAGCAATTCCCGCCGCAGCTTCTAGATGTCCGATATTAGTTTTCACCGATCCCAGCCAACAAGCGCGATCTGGCGAGCGATCTAACATCAGCGCTGCTTTTAAAGCATTAACCTCTATGGGATCTCCCAAAGATGTCCCTGTACCATGAGCTTCTACATAGGTAATTTGTGATGCCAAAACCCCTGCATTAACTAAAGCTTGCTGGATAACTGCTTGTTGAGCAAGTCCATTAGGTGCGGTGATGCCATTGCTACGACCATCTTGATTAACTGCTGAACCTTGGATCGTGGCCAGGATATTGTCTCCATCTCGCAGCGCATCGCTAAGGCGTTTGAGAATGACGATTCCGCAACCTTCGCCCCGAACATAACCATCAGCTTTCGCATCGAAGGTTTTGCAACGACCATCTTTTGCCATCATGTTTGCCTGAGCAAATGCGATCGCCAATTGGGGAGTCAAGATTAAATTTACTCCTCCAGCGATCGCCATCTGGCATTCCCCTTGATTTAAACTTTGGCAGGCTTGATGAACAGCTACTAATGATGATGAACAAGCTGTATCTACTGCCCAGCTAGGCCCGCGCAAATTTAATAGATAGGATATGCGGTTAGCAGCAATACTCAAAGCATTACCAGTTGCAGAATAGGTATTGCCATCTGCGTAATTTAATAATAACTGAGAGTAATCGTTATTGCTGATGCCAATGAATACCCCTGTATGACTGCCTGCAATTCGATCTGGTGCTTGAGATGCATTTTCTAGGGCTTCCCAAGTTACTTCTAGCAGTAGTCTTTGTTGGGGGTCAATGCTCTCGGCTTCTCGTGGAGAAATCCCAAAAAATTGCGGATCGAAGCGATCGACTTGTTCGAGAAAACCACCCCAACGGACTTGGGAATTACTGGCATTCCAACGCGATCGCGGCACTTCAGAAATAGCATCAATTCCCTGATGTAGTAACTGCCAAAAAGCTTCTGGGTTTTCGGCTTTCGGAAAACGGCAACCCATACCAATAATAGCTATAGCATTACTATCATCTGATTTTGGATTTTGGATTTTAGATTTTGGATTGGCTTCGCTTTGAAAGTCCGAAGCTAAATGTTGAGATAAGGTTTCAATGCTGGGGTAATCATACAATAAAGTAGGAGAAAGTTGCCGTTCCAATAATTCTTGTAAATCACTGGCAATGCTTACAGCTACTAATGAACTCAGACCGTAATAAGCTAAAGGGTGCTGAATATCAATTTGTTCGGGAGCAATTTGTAGATGTTCTGCAACTTTTAAAATTAACCAAGCTTCGATATTTTTTTGGCTGTAATGTTTTGAGTAATTTGCTGGAGATGTTTCTGATTGATGAATATTTGCTCGCCATTCTGCTACAACATTTAAGCTGTGATTTAAAAATGCCAATCGGCAAGCACTGCGCTGAATCTTACCACTAGAAGTTTTGGGAATGCTCCCTGTTTTTAACAGCAACACTGCATGAACCTGTAAATCGTGTTGCTCGGATACGGCTTGACGAATTGCACCGATAACTTCATTTTGATTGAGTTTACGGAGATAAGTTCGTTCTATTTCTTGAACAATAACTAACTTTTCTTCACTGTTAATTTCAACTGAAAATGCTGCCCCACAAGTTGGTCGCAGTGCTGGATGGCTTTGCTCAATTGTCTGTTCGATATCTTGAGGATAATGGTTGCGTCCCAGGATGATGATGATATCTTTAATCCTACCTGTGACAAATAATTCCCCGTCCTGCAAAAATCCTAAATCCCCGGTTCGCAGAAACGGCCCTTCATTAGTATCTGCTGTATAAGCATGGAAAATTTTTTCTGTTTCTTCAGGTCGATCCCAATAGCCACAAGCGACATTTTGTCCAGCCACCCAAATTTCTCCAACTGTTCCAGGTGGACACAAGGTTAAAGTTTCCGGGTTAGCGATAGCTATTTTTTCCTCTAACCAACTCTGACCACAACTGACTATTTTTTTGGCTTTTTCTGGCTCATTAGTAATTTTTACAATATTTTTTGCTACTTCAACCGGATCGATAGTAACGACAAGCAAAGCAGCATTTTTCAGACCCCCAGAAACCAATAAAGTTGTTTCTGCCATACCGTAGCAAGGGTAGAATGCTTCAGGACGAAACCCATAAGGCGCAAAAGTTTGTCCAAATCGTTCTAGTGTTTCTGCACGGATGGGTTCAGCACCATTAAAAGCCACTTCCCAACTACCCAAATCCAGGTTTTCTCTCTGTTGGGGAGTAATTTTGTTAACACACAGATCGTAAGCAAAATTAGGAGCGCCGCTAGTGGTTGCTTTGTAGTGGGAAATTGCCAAGAGCCAACGAACGGGTTTCTCTAAGAATGCGACAGGTGACATGAGAATGCCATGTACACCTACATATAAAGGCTGGAGTACATTCCCAATTAGTCCCAAGTCGTGATAAAGTGGCAACCAACCTAGAATTATGCTTTTTTCTGTATGTTGGGCTGCTCTCTTCATCATTTCTTCGTTGTAGAGCAAATTCCCGTGACTCACCATCACTCCTTTTGGTGAACCTGTAGAACCAGAAGTATATTGCAGAAATGCTAGTGATTCACTTTTGATTTGGGGAGGAACCCAATCATCTGCAAAATTGTTAGAGATACTATCAGTAACTAAATAGTGTAAATTTAATGGTTTGAGTTCTGCTTGGTAGCTTTCCCAGTTAGCCGCAATCGATGCATTGGTAAGGGCTAGAGATACTTGGGCATCTTGAATAATAGCTTTTAACCGAGTTAACTGTTGGTTGCGTCGGGGTGGATAAGCGGGGATAGCGATGACTCCTGCATACAAACACCCAAAAAACGCGGCGATAAATTCCCATCCTGGTGGATACAGCAGCAAGACTCGCTCTCTAGTAGTCCCAACGGATTTTAATTTGTTTGCAAAATGACAAATTAGCACTTGCGCGATCGCCCGTGCTTTTATATCCAACTCTTGATAGGTAATACTAACTTCTTCAGCTTCCCCATCCACGAGAAAAGTGTAGGCTGTTTGGTTAGGGCGATTGTCTGCTCTGTAGCGTAATAAATCAACTAAAGTAGAAGATTTACGCTCAGAACTGCTTAAGCCATCTGAGATAAAAGCCATTGAGTCTGTTCACCGGGCAACCATTAAACCATTAAATAAGCTGTTTTTTCGGATAAATGTTTTGGTCTGCAAAAGCTTCTTGACTACATCCTAAAAACAGAGTTACTACTGTCAATACAGATCGTTATAAGTGTATTATTAGTAACTTAAGATTCACAAACCTTGTTATATTCTGCTTTTCTATTCATCAGTAATAACTTTTCTCAAACGTAATATTTAGATAAATCTCTAAATATTTAGTTATATTAATTTATAAAATTAGTAAATGTTTGTAACAGTTAGGTCGGAAAGTCTATTCACAGAGTATGTTGGGAAAACTTTTTTACAATGCCTCCCAACTTTTCAAGTATCCGTGAATATACTGAATTTATAAGCAAATTTATATGCCTAGAAACTATATTGGGTTATCGTGTAGTTGCCACGATCCAGGTTTGGCAATTGTTAACTCTGATGGGGAGGTAGTATTTGCCGAAGCTGCGGAAAGATACCTACAAAATAAACGGGCATGGTATAGTCCTCCAGACGATCTGATCCGGATGGGTGAGTTGCTTAACACCTATTGTGAAAAAGATGCCGAGCTAGTCTTAGCAAGTACGTGGCAGCCATCTACTCTCCGTAAAGCAGAATTTTTTTACTTTAATTCGTTAATACAAAATCCAGTTATTCAATTTTTATTAAGTTTATTAACTAGTGAAACACCTTTACCTGCACCACTTTCAAAGTTATTAATTTCTGGCACTGCCAAAAATACTGGCTTAAACACAGAATTTGTATTCTTCTTAAAAAATCAAACAAATCCTCAAATTAATTCTCATTTGCAGGTGACTCGGAAGGCATTCGATCATCATCTGACCCATGCTGCGGCAGCTTGTTACAGCAGCCCTTTTGAAGAAGCATTATGTGTTATTGCTGATGGCTATGGTGAAGGTTCATCTACTGCTATATTCCACTACGATCGCGGCACTCTCAAACCGATTCCAGGGATAAAACCTTCCATACCCAGTTTAGGAATCTTCTTTGCTAAACTTTGTAACGCTTGTGGATTCGATTCTATCAGAGGGGAAGAATGGAAAGTAATGGGACTAGCACCCTATGGCAAGCTGAATCAGGCTTTCTATCATTCACTCAAAGGGCTAATGGAAGTAAAAGATGGGGGGTTTATATACAAGAATAAACAGTTAATTCAAGAATATGAATCAACATTAAATCATTACATATCAAAGCGTTGGCAGAATCCCTACGATGCTGCCGATCTTGCCTATACAGGTCAACTTGTTTTCTCGGAATTAATGACAGATTTGCTCAAAAGCGCCTATAAGATTTGTCCATCCGATCGCCTTGTCCTATCTGGTGGATGTGCGCTCAATTCAGCTTTTAATGGTCAAGTACTAGAATTAGTGCCTGAGTTCAAAAATTGTTATGTTTTTTCTGCGCCCGGAGATGACGGTAATGCAGTTGGTGCGGCTTTACTTGCTTACTATAGCGATCGCCCTCCCCAGAATAAACCTGCAAAGCTCCAATCACCTTACCTGGGTTCAACAATATCAGTGAAAACCTTGAGTAATTTAGAGCAATATAGCCGACTCAAAAAAGTTCCGTTGGAATATGGCGAAACAGTCTCTCAAAAGGCAGCACAATTTTTGGTCGAGGGTAAGATTATTGGCTGGATGCAAGGTAGGGCAGAATTTGGCCCTAGAGCTTTAGGAAACCGTTCGATTCTTGCTGACCCCAGGTTGCCTGATATTAAATTGCGGCTGAATGTGGAGGTGAAATATCGGGAGGAATTCCGCCCATTTGCTCCAGCTATTTTGCATGAATATGGTGCTGAGTATTTTGAGAATTATCAAGAAACTCCGTATATGGAGCGTGCTTTACGCTTTCATCCCCAAGCAGCAGAAAAAGTTCCAGGTGTAGTTCACGTTGATGGTACAGGTCGGCTTCAGACGGTTAAGCGAGATTGGAATCCCAGGTTCTATGATCTGATCTCAGCTTTTTTGCACCTAACAGGAATTCCCCTAATTCTGAACACAAGTTTCAATGTGATGGGAAAACCGATTATTCATACTGTGGAAGATGCGATCGCTGTCTTTATGACAACAGGCATGGATGTATTAATTATTGAAGATCGAATTTATTTAAAGTAACCCAATGGTCAGTTTTAATGAAGTTAATCAATTCAAAATCTACATTAACTATTACTTTAATCTCTACACTAATTTTAGCTAGTGTTATTTTCTTTATTTCTAAGCGATTAAATCCTCCAACTGCAAATGGAAGAGAGACTACCCTAGCAAATGTCTCAGCCACAAAGACATCAGATAAAAGTGTGACAGCACTGGGAAGAATCGAACCAAAAAATGCAGTGATCAAATTAACTGGGCCATCCTATCTTTATAGTGGTCGGGTAATTCAGATTTTAGTTAAAGAGCAAGAACAAGTTAAGAAAGGGCAAATCATTGCCATTCTAGATATTTTTGATAAACAGCAAGCAGTGTTAAAGGCAGCAGAGCAGAAAGTTCAACTTGCGCGATCGCAACTTAACCAAGTGCTAGCTGGAACAACCAAAAAAGGAGAAATCGCTGCTCAAGAGGCAGCAGTTGCTAGCTTAAAAGCTGAGTTCCAAGGTCAAATTGCTACCCAAAAAACTAAAATTGCTCGTTTAAAAATTAAATTACTGAAACAAAAAGATGTTGACACAGCGGCCATTATGCGTTTAAAAGCAAACTCGAATCAAGCGGAAATTGATTGTCAACGTTATGAAAATCTATTTAAAGATGGGGCTACCAGTAATGCTACTCGTGATAGTAAATGTTTAGAAGCTAAAACTGCTTTGCAACAGCTTAAAGAAACAGAAGCTAACCAAGAGCAAGTTGTAACAACTTTGCCACAAGAAATTAGTGAAGCAGAGTCCACAATGAAACAAATTTTGTCAACTTTTCCTCAAAAGATTGCCCAAGCTAAAGCTATTCTTGACCAACTTCAGGAAGTTCGCCCTGTAGATATAGAAGTTTCTCGCTCTCAACTGAAGCAAGCGATCGCTGAAGTAAGTGAAGCTCAGTCAGAACTCGATCTAGCTCATGTAAAAGCACCTTTTCCAGGTCAAATTCTGAAAATTCACACTTGGCCAGGAGAAAGTATTGGTAGTGATGGAATTGTTGACTTCGGTCAGACTCAAGAAATGTATGTGGTTGCAGAAGTTTACGAAACTGATATTGGGCAAATTAAGCTAGGACAGGTTGCTACTATCTCTAGTAAATCTTTACCATTTGAATTACAGGGAAAAGTAGAGCAAATTGGCTTGCAAATTGGCAAAAAAGCTGTTTTTAATAACGATCCTAGTTTAGATATGGACGCTAGGATATTTGAGGTTAAAATTAAAATAAATTCAGATTATACAGATAAAATTACTCATTTAATTAATTTACAAGTAGAAGCAAAAATTGATACTAATCCTTAATTTTAGGTTTAATGTTTCCACCAATTTCCTTAGCTTGGCTCCAGTTAACTCATAAAAAGTCCCGTTTAATAATCAGTATTATTGGTGTAGCTTTTTCTGTAGCCTTGATGTTTACAACTACAGGATTAAAAGATGCACTTTTTGAAGATTCTGTTACTATACATAAAACTCTCCAAGCTGATTTAATTATTCTTTCTGCTGATTTTCAATCATTTTGGACAATACATACAAATCCATTTCCTCGCCGGATTCTCTATAGTTTATCAGCCATTAATGGTATAGTTTCTATCAATCCTTTTTATGTGGCTTTCGCTGGGTTTAAAAATCCAGATTTAAAAACTAAAAAAAATATAGGCGTTATTGCTTTTAACCCTGACAAACCGACTTTTAACCTAGCTGAAATTAATCAGCAAACATCAGTTATTAGAAACAATGAAAGTTTTTTATTCGATCGCCTTTCTCGCCCTGAGTATGGTGGAATTGTAGATAAATTCAAAGCCCTAAAAAAACCAGGTTCAGTTGTAACTGAATTATTAGATAATCAAATTAAAATTGGTGGTTTCTTTTCGATTGGCGGAGGAGTCTTTTCTGCTGATGGATTATTAATTACTAGCGACTTAAATTATGCCAGTATTTTTAAAAGACCTATAGAAAAAGTACATTTGGGCTTGATAAGCATAATGCCAGGAGCATCTCCAGAAGAGATTATTAATAAAATTAATCAAAAACTACCTTATCAAGTGAAAGTAATAACTAAAGCAGAGTTCATAAAACTTGAAAAGTTGTATTGGCAAAAGGCAACTCCAATCGGTATAATATTCAATATTTTATCATTAGTTGGTTTTATCTTTGGAGCAGTAATAGTCTACCAAATTATTTTCACGCAAATTTCAGATTATATATCTATATATGCAACATTTAAAGCGATTGGATATACAAATTATTATATAATAGCTCTAGTTTTACAACAATCATTTTTGATGTCTATCATCGGTTATATCCCCGGATTGATCGTTAGTTTAGGCTTATATAGATATATTCAATTTAATACTCGATTGCCAATGATCTTAACCATTGAGAAAGTTATTGTAATCATATCTTTAACAATATTTATGTGTTTTTTTGCAGCCTTAATGAGTGTATTTAAACTAAAAGATGCAGATCCAGCAGAATTATTCCAATGAATTATTTAAAAGCTAAATAACCGAACAATGGAAACTTCTTATATTATTAAAATTGATAATGTTAACCACTATTATGGTAGAGGTTCATTACGCAAGCAGACTTTATTCGACATAAATCTGACAGTTAAATCAGGAGAAATAATTATTCTGGCTGGGCCATCAGGTTCAGGTAAAACAACCTTGCTGACATTGATAGCAGGATTACGTTCTATTCAACAAGGGAGCATTAAAATTTTAGGGACAGAGATATTTAAAGCGAGTAATCAAAAACTTTTACAACTACGTCGTCAACTTGGTTATATTTTTCAAGATCATAATTTAGTTCCTTTTTTAAATGCTGTTCAAAATGTGGAAACTTCTCTATCACTCAATAAAGAGCTTTCTAAAAAAGAAATTCGCCGAAAAGCAGAAATGATTTTAGAAGAAGTTGGATTGGAACAACACATGTATCGAAATCCAAATCAACTTTCTGGAGGACAAAAGCAAAGAGTCGCGATCGCCAGAGCATTAGTTACAGAACCCAAAATAGTTCTAGCAGATGAACCAACAGCATCCTTAGATAAAAATAGTGGGCGTGATGTTGTTGATATCATACAAAGATTAGCGAAACAGCGAGGATGTACTGTAGTTTTAGTAACTCACGATAATCGCATTCTTAATATTGCTGATCGCATTATTAGTTTAGAGGATGGTCGCTTATCCGTCTCTAAGGGAGAACTATTACTTGATATCAGTAACTTCATGTCAGCAGTTAATGATATCGAAAGCAATCAAATTAATAGCATGATTGCAAATTTAAATAGTCAAGAATTTGCAGATTTTCTAAATAAATTAAATCGAGAATTTAAACAGCTATTACAAACACTTAATTTATTCAAAGACCATTCTTTTAACAATAAAATAGATAAAATTATTAAAGTTATATCAGTTAAAATTGCTCAAGTTATCAAAGCAGAACAAGTAACATTTTTTATTGTAGATAGCGAACGCCAAGAACTTTGGTCTAAAAATGCTATAGGTTTAAACCGAGAATTAATTAGTATCAGAATTCCTTTTAATACTGGAATTGCTGGATATGTAGCATCAACAGGAAGAAGTGTTAATATTCCCGATCCTTATAACGATCCTAGATTTAATCGTAAAATTGATCTGGAAACTGGTTTTAAGACAAAAAATATTCTATGTTTACCAATATTTAATTCTCAGCAGGAGGTATTCGCCGTAGCTCAAATTCTAAATAAAGCTGGTGATATACCTTTTGATAGTGAAGATGAGCAAAAAATTTTTTTATTGACTAAATCATTGGGGGTTATCCTGGAAACAAGTATTTTATATATCCAACAAATATCTTTATGGAGAGAGGAAGAGTTCTTTGAAAGTTAGGTTTTAAAAATATCGAAAATAGTTGAAAAATTTATCTAGTTTTTAAAGTCATTTGACTATTTTAGTATTTAATAATCGGTTCAGGTAGTGAAATAATAATCAAAATAACATCAACGATTTTTTTCAAAATCAAAAATATGCAAGTTAAATACTTCGCCATTTAAATAATAAAAAATGAATATTTTTACACGTATAAAATCAAATGTTTGGAGTTATTGTAGAGATTTTTCTACAGTCTTTGTCAAAGCTATAGAACATGAAATATTTGACGATAAAGGCAATAGCTATATTGACTTTTTCTGTGGTGCTGGAGCGTTAAATTACGGACATAACAATCCAAAATTTAAACAATATCTTATCAACTATATTCAAGGGAATGGTATTACCCATAGTCTAGATATGTATACCCAGGCTAAAGGTCAGTTTCTAGAAGCTTTTGAAGAAACGATTCTTAAATCTAGAAACCTAGAGTATAAAGTAATGTTTCCAGGTCCAACGGGTACAAATGCTGTTGAAGCAGCTTTAAAACTAGCACGCAAGGTTAAAGGAAGACCAACTATTGTTCATTGTAAAAATAGTTTTCATGGAGTTACACTTGGCTCACTTTCAGTTACTGATAATCAAAAATATAGAAATGCTTCAGGTGTTCCCCTTAGAAATTCTTATTCAATTCCGTTTAATAACCAACATTGTGAAAATGAACAAGAAATAGACTCATTAGATAAATTTTTTGAGCAATTAAACTCTCTTGGTGAAAAACCAGCGGCAGTCATTTTAGAAATTGTTCAAGCCGAAGGTGGTATTAATGTTGCTAGTGCATCATGGTTAAAACAGCTTTGGCAGCAAACTCAAAAGCAAGATATCTTACTTATCGTTGATGATATTCAAGTGGGGTGTGGCAGAACTGGAACCTTTTTCAGCTTTGAACAGTTTGGATTAAAGCCAGATTTAGTCTGCTTATCGAAGTCAATTAGTGGCTATGGAACCCCAATGTCTTTACTCTTGATTCGTCCTCAATTGGATTGTTGGGAACCTGGAGAACATAACGGTACTTTTCGCGGCAACAATCTAGCTTTTGTGACAGCTAGGGCTGCTATTCTTGAATATTGGCAAAATAATGAATTATTGATAGAAACTAACCAAAAGGCAAGCATATTATCCCAAAAGCTACAAGAAATAGTAGACTTATTTCCGGCACTTCATGGCAAACATCGGGATCGAGGCATGATTCAAGGAATTGCTTGTCAGTCAACTGAAATTGCCTCCAAAATTAGACAAACCGCTTTCCAGCGAGGATTGATTCTCGAAACTGCTGGTTCACATAACGAAGTTCTCAAACTGTTGCCACCTCTGACAATCAGTTATGAGGCTTTATACAAAGGATTAGCCATTATAGAAGAATCAATTGATTATTCTTTAGCAAGTAATCTTAGTTTATCAGGGTATGAAAAGCACTAGCATAGCTAAAACGGTTCCAATTGGACGACCGATCGCTAATACTCAAATTTATATTCTCAATCAATATCTACAACCAGTTCCAATTGGTGTTGTTGGCGAGCTTTATGTCGGTGGATATGGTGTAGGTAGAGGCTATCATAATCGTCCCGAACTAACCCAAGAGAAGTTTATTCTTAACCCTTTTAGCAAAAAAACAGATGAGCATCTCTACAAAACAGGGGATCTAGCTCGCTACCTTCCTGACGGCAACATTGAATATGTAGGCCGGTGCGATCATCAAGTAAAAATTCGGGGTTTTCGGATTGAATTGGCAGAAATTGAAGCAACTCTTGTTTCCCATCTCCAAATTCAACAAGCTTTAGTGATTGTCTGGCAAACTCCCTCTAAGCTAGAGCAACTTGTGGCCTATGTAGTTTCAAAAAAATATTGCTTGGAGGAATCGCAACTGTGCCAATTTCTCAAACAAAAGCTGCCTAATTACATGGTGCCATCGAGCTTTATAATGTTAGAAGAAATGCCCTTAACTCCCAACGGGAAAATTAATCGTCAAGCATTACCACCCCCAAGCCATTCTACTAAGCAAGCGAGTGAGTTTATTCCTCCCCGTAATATTGTAGAACTCCAACTTGCACAGATTTGGTCAGAGGTGCTAGATGTTGATCGCATTGGCATCAGGGATAATTTCTTTGACTTAGGTGGGCATTCTCTGCTTGCAGTTCGCCTCATGACCAAAATCGGGCAAAAGTTTCAAAAAAACCTGCCCTTAGCAACACTTTTTCAATCGCCAACCATTGAACAGCTAGCTAGCCTTCTGCAAGCTCCAATCATAGTTTCCACAGGTTCTCCCCTAATCCCTATTCAGCCCCAAGGTTCTCTTCCTCCCCTATTCTGTATTCATCCTGGCGGCGGTCATGTCTTTTGCTATGTGGAAATCGCTCGGCAACTATCCCCCACTCGTCCAGTATATGGATTGCAAGCACTTGGTCTTGAGAGCGATCGCCAACCATTAACCAGCGTCGAGGAGATGGCGGATGAGTATATTAAGGCTATACGGCAAGTTCAGCCCCAAGAACCTTACTATCTGGTTGGTTGGTGCAGTGGTGGTATCATCGCTTTTGAGATGGCGCAGCAGTTATTAGCTAGTGGGTATCAAGTTGCTTCCTTAGTTTTAATTGATAGTTATCCACCAACGGCAGTCGATCGAAATGAGGACATCGATCGGGATATGCTCATGACGATGCTGATTGAAGAGTTAAGTGGACTTTATGGCAAAGAACTAGCGATTGCATTGGAGGAACTGCATCAACTAGACCCTCTAGATCAATTAAACCTCTTACTTGAAAAGGTGCAACAACTCGGCATCCTACCTAGTGATATGGGAATACAGCAGGCACAAAGATTATGGAATGTTTTCTGTACAAATTTCATGGCTTGCCGTCATTACCAACTAAAAACTTACCCTGCCAAAGCTTTATTAATATGTGCTAGTGAAAACAATCAGTGTAAGGTTCAAGATTCAAATTCCGGTTGGAGCACTATTATCAATGATCTGAAAACCTGTACGATTCCTGGTAATCATTACACCATAGTCCAAACTCCCTTAATCAAAAATCTGATAAAAGCACTAGAAACGTTTCTAGAAATACCGCAAGAAAGATGAGCAATCAACAATACCGTTGCCAATTTGCGAGGCTTTAAGGACTGTAGAAACGGCATGAATACGTCCCAAAGAAGTAAGCTTGGAAAGCGATTTTTTTCGGGGGAGAAGGAACTGACAATGCGGTAAGATGACCCAATGAGCCATTCTGAGCAACTTGTTATCTTTATTACTAAAGAAAGTTGTTAGCAATCACTTGTTTTTATCCGACTTCACAAAATCGCGTTGCTCCCCTTGAATATGGCTGATCGCTTCCAGATATCTGCAAGAGGTCGCTTTAGTAAAAACCCTTCAAATTGTTTCCCTGATTTACTTGTTAGTCGTAGGAAGGAAAGCTTTTCACCCAGACATTTTGGTTGTGATAAAAATCACCGCGCTGTTCTAATGTAAACCCACCCAGCAATAATCCCAACCAGACTTCTACCATCGGCATTTGCAACACACGTTGCAGTTTAACTAAAGAAATTTCATCTTTGACATTTATCAGATGGTTAGCGATCGCGCTCTGCCATTTTTCCACATCCTCATCTGATGCCAAATTGCGGACATCTTCTAAAGTTGTCACCTCATCAAGCATTGCCAAAACATTCGCTTTTTCAACAGGTGCTGCTACAGAATTATCCAACTCAGTAGGAGATGAAAATTGGTGTGGGCCATGTGGTCTAAAGGTTTGTGGTGTTTTCGGTTCAATCAAATCATCTAAATCTAGGTGCATTGTTGTCCGCACTAGACCAGCAAAGAGATCGGTGCTAATAATTGGCCCCTTTGGGTTATTGCGATCGCGAGTATCTTGCAACAGCACTTCGGCACGAGACTTAAGAATATCCGCAATTTGACTGAAGGCAAGCGCTGCGGTTGATAACTGTGCCTCCAAGGGTAATTTTTCAAGCTCCGCATCTAAACATTCCCACATCGGTGCTAGTGTTGATGTCGTTGGAGATTCGGACAACTCATCAAGCACATCCCAGATTGTTAATTGACGATAGGTAGTCATAACTATAAATCTGGATTTAAGGGGCAGGGTCGCACAGGGCAGTGGGTTGGGTTAACCTCAAACATATCCTTATATTGATATAGTGAGATAGCATATTGTTTTGCAAACGCCTGTAACACCTGATCTGTATAGGCGCGGATCTTGCCAGCCGTTAGTCCAAAGCAGTGAATTGGTTCTAAGCGACAAATAGGCTTTTGCCCCAACCAGAGTTCTGCACCCAAGGCGTGCAATGGCTTATCCCCTGGTTCTTTATACAAATACAGCACTGCAAAATATGTTGCTGGGGGTTCGACTGCGATCGCATCAATTTCTGCTGAATTATTCTGGGAGCGGTGGCGGTAAAACGAACGGCGATTATGACAGACTTTGGGATTCCAACACCCGTCCCCTTGTGGCCCATGCAGTAGTTTTGCTTGAGTTGTTGGTAGTTTGGAGCATAGCTGACATTTGGGATCGAGTGGCTTAGGCATAGAGTGAGGGTGTGGGATGTGGGGTGTAGGGTGTAGGGTGTAGGGTGTAGGCGATGAAAAATAATCACACCCTGCTATGCTCTACTTTCAAGAGATCGAATTAAACCCAGTAGAATTTTGCCAACTAATTTACACTGATTAATAACCGGATTTATCACTTCAGCAACAACTAATGCTACACGAATTGAAAGTAAAAGATGAGTTTCAAGTTCTTTAAGCGAACCTTGAGCTATGTATAGAAATTGAATATATTCACCTCTTGTTCTTCTACCATAGCCCCCTGCAATATTAGCTGGAACCGAAACAGAAGCTCTCCTAATTTGTGATATAATACTGTATGTTTCTTCTTTAGGAAATTGTTTTGTGACTTTATAACATTCTTCTGCTAAATTCATAGCTTCTTGCCAAACTTTTAAGTCTTGATACGACTGTATTGACCAAAACTAGGGTGTAGGGGGTAGGGTGTAGGGTTTAGGGAGAAAAGGAAAATCCTGTCGTTGGGGACACTCTATTCCCGAAATAAAGGGGTACAGAGCCAACAATGAATCAGAGATTCAGTGGTCTTAAATCAGTGGTGGATTCAGAGCCAATACTGATCTTCCCTACACCCTACACCCCATACCCCACACCCTTCTTGTTGAGGATTTATCATTCATAATTTATTTAATAAGAAGACTATATTAAATTTTGCATTCGTTCAATAAGATCAACTACACCCTACACCCCACACCCTTTTATTCTTCCTCTCCAATCGCACGATAGTAAGCAGCGATCGCCGCTTCTTGTTCACTGCGAAGTGTATACCGTCGAAACGCTTTCTCGCTTTGATGCCCTGTTAACTTTCGTGCATGGCTGGGGTCAACTCCCAATAGCAATAAGTCAGTAGCGTAGGTGTGACGAAAGGAGTGAGGGTGCAAATCCTCAATGTGAGCTATTTCACCGATTTTTTCCACAGCGAAGTAAATGCCGTGATAACTTAAGCGTTCACCTTTGTATGAAGCATGGTGTGAAATCATCAGTGGACTAAGGCTGTTTAACACCTCTCCTTGCTGTGAGCGTAATTGTAAATAATCTGCCACGACTTCTCGGCTTTCTTTTCGCAGTGGAACCAAGCGTGGTTCATTGGTTTTGGTGTCCGGTAAAAACAGGAGCTTGCCATCAAATGAGCCAACATTTAGCTGTACAACTTCCCCTGCCCGGAGTCCATGACTGAGAATGTGAACCAGTGCTGTATCGCGTTGCTTTGTTTCTCCCAACAATTCCAGCGCTGACCAAACCTGTTCCATCTCTTCTGGAGTTAAACTCTGGGCTGGTGGCAGTGGCACTTTTTCCAGTTTAATCCCCAGTGTGGGATTAGTAGCAATAATGTCAGGATACGTATAGCACATCCATTTAAAAAAGCTTTTGAGTGCCGCAATCCCCGCATTGATGCTGCTTTTTGAAAGCGGTTTACCAACATCAGTCCGTATTTCATCCCGCAGATACTCTTTATATAGTGCGAAGTGACGCGGGCGTAGCTCATGATAGTGCAGCTCACTCCAAGTCAAAAACCGCTTCAGTTCGCGCTCATAAAGCTTGCGGCTATTGAGTGCAAGGTTGTTGCTGCGTAAAAACTCTAGCACCTTTACCCACCGAATATCGGTTGGTGGTCTTGTACTAGCCGTGCGCCCAGTCAGCAATGCTGTTTCAGCGTTCAGAGGAATGAGTTTAATCGGAGGTAAATTATTTAGTTCAGGGTTATTCACAATAATTATGCGATCGCACTCGGTGGCTCTGAATTTAAAAATTCAGTATATGTCACTGTAAGGATAAAATGAGCAACTTTGAAAGCATAAGTTGAGCAACAGATTGCTTGAAACCGTATTAACCATGTCAGAAGGAAAAAATAAATATAGGAGTTTTGAAAGGATAAGTTGAGCAAAAATATGATTGAGAAAGTATAAGTTGAGCAAACATTTTCAACACTTTGTTCATAAATATACAGCCTTGTGCTGAGATAAAGAGTAGGAGAGACTAATTGATCGCAACACTCTCTCCTAACCAAGAATTATGCTTGACAACCTTGAATTTAACAACTGGTGCCGTCAACAAGACCTCAGTCAAGCAGGGCAGGCAATCATTGAGGAGATTCGCAGCAGCAACCCATCTCGTCGAGTAACAGGGGCAAGGAAAAACGTTTGTGGCAGTTACCCCAGTCGAAAAATGGGATGTACTATTCAATTCGAGAGCCATCATAACGAATTAGCACGTATTTATGAACTAGAACATGACCCATGCGTACTCGAATATTACGACCAACCGCCAGCAATAGAATTAGTCTATCAAAGCAAAAGCGGGCGAAAAAATAGACACCAGTATACACCCGATTTCTTTATAATTCGGACAGATTCAGCTTTTTGGGAGGAATGCAAAACAGAACTTGAACTTAACAAGCTGAACGAATTGAATCCAAATCGCTATTGCAAAAACTCAGATGGCAAATGGCATTGTCCCCCAGGTGAAGAATACGCTCATGGTCATGGTTTGGACTTTTATGTATGGTCAGATGCTCTAATTAATTGGAACTTCCAACAAAATCTAATTTGGCTGTTAGATTATTTCGGATACTCATCAGAAATTATAGACGAAAACGAGCAAAGTTTGATTGTAAACACAGTAAACAATCATCTAGGAATCAGCCTGACAGAACTGTTAAAAAATGAAGAAATAAATCCTGATGTACTTTATTGGTTAATTGCTACAGATAAACTTTACGTAGAACTTAATAAAGTTAAACTTTCGCAACCGGAAACAGTATTCGTATTTATTAACCAAAATGTTGCTTTATCTTATGAGCATCTTAACTCAATAGAATCTACAACCCAAACTAGTAATCAAATATTACTCCAAATAGCAGTAGGTACTAATATTTATTGGGATGGAGAGTCATGGGAGATAGTAAATACTGGGACGACCACTACTGGATTATTACGTGCAGATGGCAAACTTATAGAACTACCAAATTTAGCATTTACAGCATTGATTGATACAGGGAAAATTGTGGGAGATAAGACAACACAAACCTCAAATATTAAAACAGCAGCGGCAGAAATTATTAAACACGCAACTTGTGAAGATATTATCGAAGCCAACCGTCGCTACAATTTAATACAACCATACTTAGAAGATGCTCTGAAAGCATATCCAAGCAGCACAATCCGTCGTTGGCGCACTCAGTACCAAAAAGCTTTACTCATTTATGGACAGGGATATCTGGGATTACTGCCTAAACATAACAATAAAGGCAATCGGACTCCAAAAATTGATTCTCAAACCCAAGAATTTATGCTCGATTTTATACTAGAGCATTATGAAACACCCAAACAACGCAGAAAAATACGGGTTTATGAATCATTTGTTTTAGCTTGCCAAACCCATGACCCCCCATTTAAACCACCATCGAGAATCACATTTTGTCAAGCTATCAAACAGCGAAGCGGCCATCATCAAACCAGAAAACGTCTTGGTAATCGAGCGGCTATTTCCGAAGAACCATTTTATTGGGAATTAAAGCAAACTACTCCACGGCATGGCAGTCGCCCTTTTGAGATTGTCCACATTGATCATACTCAAATTGACATTGAATTAGTCAGTTCGTTGGAAGCTCTAACTAATTGTCATATTGCTAGAAACAACTCAATTCATCACAATTTGGGTCGTCCTTGGGCAACCTTCATGGTTGATGCATATAGTCGAAGAATTTTATCAGTTTATCTGACCTTCGATGAGCCAAGCTACCGTGATTGTATGATGGTAATTCGCATATGCGTTGCTAGATTTGGACGGTTTCCGCAAAATATTGTTGTAGATAATGGAAAAGAGTTTCACAGTCATTATTTTGAACAATTATTGGCATCTTATACTTGCACGCTGAAGTATCGACCGCCAGCACATGCTCGGTTTGGTTCAATTGTTGAAAGACTATTTGGGACTGCCAACACGCAGTTTATTCATGAGTTGCAAGGTAACACCCAAATCAAACGCCTTCACCGTAAAGTCACCAAATCTGTCAGTCCAGAAAGATTAGCAATTTGGACACTAGAAGAACTGTACTGTGCTTTTTGCGAATGGGCATATTCTGTTTATGATCAACGATTACATCCGGCATTAGGTACTAGTCCGTGCGATGCTTTTGTTACCGGATTAGCAACAGGTGGAAGTCGCTTACACCGAAGAGTAGCATATGACGAATTATTCCAGATTCTAACTCTACCAGCACCAGATCAACGAAAGCGTAAAGTTCAGCCAGGAAAGGGTGTCAAAATACACAATATTTATTACTGGGCAGATGTATTCCGCGATCCAGAAATCGAAAAATCAATGCTGTGGGTTCGTTATGACCCTTGGAATGCAGGAATTGCCTATGCACTAGCACAAGGACAGTGGGTAAAATGCATTTCTTCTTACTATCAATACTTCCAAGGACGTTCCGAAAAAGAAATTCGGCTGGCGAGTGCAGAACTTAATCAGCGCCAACGCAATTACGGACGTAAGTTAACAATAAATGATCGGGAATTAGTAGAATTTTTAAACTCAAAATTTGCTCAAGAAGGCGCTATCCTGAAACAACGATTGCGCGATACTGAACATGACAAAGTTCACAAAATTATTCAAAATAATTTGATCCTGGAACCAAAGTTAAATTTGGCAGAATTTGCCGTAGAGGAAAATAATGATTGTCCAAGAGATGACTCGACCAATGAAGGTAAAAATTGTGAAATTATCAGCAATTTGACTGCATATAGCACGGAAACCCTTGAATATTATGGAGAGTTCTAATGGCACATGATTATAGCTTTCCTCAAGAATTACTAACTCTACCTATTGCTGACAGAATTTCTTATTTCCAGCAATATACAATGGCGCACCCCAAATTATTAATAGCAGCAGAGAAACTCAAAAATGCAATTGATGACCCAGGATTTTTTTCTTTAATCTTTTTATTTGGTCCAACAGGTGTAGGGAAAACCACCTTATTACGTCGCATCACACAAAGGTTACTAGCTTCTTTTCACAAAGAAATGGAACTAGATAAAGGTTTTATTCCTATTGCTAATATCGAAGTTGCTACCCCGGAATTTAGTAATTTTGATTGGAAAGATTTTTATCTACGTGCTTTGGGCGTTCTCCAAGACCCTTGCATTCAGTTACCTAGTTGTGGTCGAATTACTAATTTGAAGTTGAAAACATCCTTAGAAGCTGCTCTTAAACATCGTCGTCTGAAAGTTTTTTGCCTTGATGAAGCACAAAATCTCAGTAAAGTTGCCAGTGGTCGAAAATTACGCGACCAGACAGACTGTATTAAGTCCCTAGCAAACCTTACTCAAGTCAAATTCGTACTGGCAGGTACTTATGACTTGTTGATACTTCGTAACTTGAGTGCCCAGTTGTGCAGGCGCAGCCTGGATATTCATTTTGAGCGATACAAAGTCGAGAATGAAGAAGATTTAAAAGCTTTCAGAGGTGTTGTTCAAACTTTTCAACGTCATTTACCTTTTGAAGAAGAGCCTGATTTACTTAAATACTGGGATTTTTGCTACGAACGCAGTTTCGGTTGTGTCGGTATTCTCAAAGATTAGTTATCTCAAGCATTGGCAACGGCGTTATTGGATGGAGCTAAAACTCTCACTCTGTCGCATTTAAAATCTTCTGCTTACTCTCATGAACAATGCATGATTATCTTCAACGAAACACGATTAGGAGAAAAGCAACTTGAGTTTACCCCAGATAGTTCGGCTTTGAGAATTGCTTTAGGTTTAGAATCTCATCATGGGTCAGCTACACATAGCACGTCCCAGACAACCAATACAACCAATACTAAATCTCGTCGCTCTACTACTGGTAATACTAAACCTCAACGTCGTCCTGTTGGAGGTGGTGAAAATGTCGGTTGAAAGTTTGGCTAATTATGAGTCGTGGGACTTAACGATGAACCAACTTCCAAAACGCAGCCATCTTTATTCTCTTAAACCAATAGGTTTTGGTACACCCACAGTTGAAAGTTTTACTAGTTACTTACAGCGCTTGGCTGCTGCACATGGTGTCTCGATTGCTAGTTTAATTCGCTATAAAATTACGCCGTTATTTATTCAGAGCAACCAACCACCCGATTTCTTGAAAGCTGATGATGCTATCAAAATGCTCATCAATGCTTGGCATCGAGAGCCTGCACTTTTACAACAGCAGTCTGCTAAATTTTGGTTAGACCGAACGCAACATGTTGAAAAGCTGGTTGCCATCGTTGAGAAATTAACTGCTAGGCTTGATCTGAGTTTTCTGACTTTACTTCAATGCCACTCCTGGCAGCTTAACTTCAATCATATTTTCCATACTGAACAACGTTGGTGTTCTGGTTGCTATCAAGACTGGCGCGAAGCTGATTTACCTATCTATAACCCTTTGTTGTGGACAATAGAAGGTGTAACTGTTTGTCCAGTTCACCAACGTTACCTACAACTGCGGTGCTTGTACTGTGGTTGCTTTCAACAATTTCTCAATCTGGACTGCCATTCTCTTGGCTATTGTTCTGCGTGTAATGCATGGCTCGGTCGGTTTGTAGACAATACTTCTTTTTCTCGGGAGTCCCGGTTTGATTGGGAAAAGTGGGCTGCTCAATCTGTCGGACAGATTTTTGCCGCTATGCCAACGCTTAGTTCGACTTCTTTTTCTCAATATACCCCGCTAGTCAAATATCGGCGAAAACCTACTCTCACTAAGTTTTTAAGGTGGTGTTACAAGCTTGGAATTAACCCTGTTGAGGGTTTGGAAAGTCTCTCAATTATACCGAGCGTACTAAGTTGAACCCACACCAGAGCTACTGGACGGTGCTACTCCTTCCTTTTGTAAGCATAAGTCGAGCAACCCACTTTGAAACCATAAAGTGAGCAACTTGCTCAACTTATGCTTACAGTGACAGTATACACGATCGCGGGGGAATACAAAATAATTAACCCTTTTATCTTTTATCCGCCAAAAACTCCGATAAAAACCACTTTCCTTGATACACAACACTTTCACCAACATGCGATCGCGGAGGGTGCATGTTGGCAACGGAATAGAAACTATTACGCTGCCGATAAATTTTGCTTGTCTTGGTATCGCCTTTGATGCGTAATCCAAGCGATAACCATTTACAGGGTGCTAACTTCCAGTTATAGTTAGCCGTAATTTATTATAAGCACAATGCAACTATAGCTTTGACTTGGTGCAAAGATAGTTTACAAAGTTGCTCAGGCGGTTGTTTTAGTTCCGGTTTAATTCGAGAAGCTATCCACGCGAATATCCCGCCAGACATCAGAAACCTGCCAGCCGGAATTGCCCACCGATTGTACTGGAGGATTGTCAAGGAATGGAACATAGTCAGGAACTCTAGGCTCTGAAATCGCTACTGGTTTCTCTTCAACCTCAACCACAGGGGCTGGAGAATTGACAGTATTAGTTTGAAGAAGTTGGTCTTCTGCTTCTTCGATTAACTTCATCTGTCTCAGGGTAAGCTTGTCGGATTTTTTGATGATCTTCTTAGTATCTGTATCATTAGAAGTTTTCATTGGCTGTTCCTTCAAAGGCATTGGCTCAAAATTTGGATGGGTAAATTTGGGAGAGGCTAGGTATTAATAATTGCACAGAAATAACAAGGTACACCAAATCGATGGAAAATACGAGTCTCTTGCTGAAGAATTTACCAATTGAGTACAAATTTCTTTTTCGGGTAGATGCCCCAGCATAATCTGTTGTACAGATGCAAGTATTAAGCGATCGCTTCTTGACTCATGACTGTACTTCAAGATTGTTTTGCGGTTTTGACTCCTAATGAGCAGATAATAGATGGTTGAGAGTTCTCGCTGTGGAGGAATAGCGTTGAGAAACTTATCAGCTGATAAAGGCACAATCTTAGTAGTAGATGACGAAGCCAGCATCCGGCGGATTTTACAGACGCGGTTAGAAATGATTGGCTACAGCGTAGTTACAGCTAGTGATGGCGAAGAAGCATTACCTAAAACTTCTTCTTTCTCCCCTGCTCAAGAGATCCTCTGCACCACTGCTGCCTCAACGATTGTCCCTTTTCAAGCGTGCCATTGCAATAAGATACCTTGAAAGACATACTCAGGACTGAAGCATAAAAGTGATCCGTTGAGACTCAGTGTAAGAGTATGCAGTAATTTCACTATCTTCTCTGACTCAATGATTATCGTTATTTTTTGGGGGATGGCTGGATTTTTCTGGTTGTTTATTTTTTTGCTGGCATAGGCACTGAAATAATCTTTCACCTTTTCATCCCCCACCCCAGCATTGAGAGTTTGGGAATTCAATGCTAATCTGTATTTGATAGTTTGGGTAGTAATGTAAAAGAATAATTTTTTATAGCGAGTTAAGAATATTTAAAAAAATATTCTTAATTTTTTTACTAAAATATTTTGAATTAAGAAAGAAATTCCTTTTTAGTCATTACTAGTAAAGACTAACCAGCATTTCTTAATTTTATATTGTTAGAGTGGGTGTATTTACAGGAGATGAAATCTTAAATGTTAGTCCTCATCGAGATAGCAACTAATCCTACATATACAAGATATATCCAAATTTCTTTGCTGGCAATAATACTTGGTGGCTTTCTACTAGCTACAATTGTTGGTTCAATTGGTTGGTATATTTCAAAACGGCCTGCTGGGTGGGAAAATGCAGAGACTCCAAACTGGATTGTACAACTTACAAAAAATCTCAATAAACAGAAGTCATCGGATAATTAGAACTGAGATAGTTAGATGAAAGTTTATTTATGAAATTAAGTAAATTAACCCTAAGTAAAAATCTTACAAAACCGTCATCATAATTTATCTAAAATTGTTTAATTTCAGATGTCTTTGTTAGCATTCTGCTACCTAAAGAAAGTTAACAAAGGAGAATATAAGCATGGAAGCAGAAGAAGTATTGCAGAGGTATGCAGCAGGACAACGTAATTTCTGTGGGGTAAACCTTCAAGGAATATACATGAGAGGGGTGAATTTGAGAGGAGTAAACCTTAGTTGGGCTGACTTAAGTAAGGCTTCTTTGATGCATGTTAATCTGAATGAAGCTGATCTGCGTGGAACTTGCTTCAAAGAATCTTTTTTGATATTAGCAAATCTAACTCAGGCAGATTTGAGCTATGCTAACTTCACATCAGCTTATCTGACTTTAGCTAATTTGAGTCAGACCAATCTAAATCAGACGAATTTCACTAAAGCTAACCTCACAAAAGCCAATTTAACCGGAGCAAAATATCTAATTTCAAGCAACCTTGAGCAGGTTATTATAACTGATGCTATTATGTCAGATGGAAAAGTATACAGCAAAATGAGTTTGTGGAAAAAAACAGGTATTTGTCTAAAAATTTGGACAAAGAATGGATTTTATAATTGCTCTCATGTCAAACAGTGATATACTAAGTTATGCCTTTAACTTCTGTAGGCTATCTATCAGAAGTAAGGTAAAAACAAGAGTATAAATCCGGCACT
The DNA here is from genome assembly GCF_034530775.1 of Nostoc sp. DedSLP04. NCBI lineage: Bacteria > Bacillati > Cyanobacteriota > Cyanophyceae > Nostocales > Nostocaceae > Nostoc > Nostoc sp. DedSLP04. The sequence continues at coordinate 78,192 of NZ_JAVRCL010000039.1, forward strand.
TTGGTACACCTGTAAACGAGACAAAAGTCTCTAAGTTAGAATACCCAGCGCCTGTTTATCAACTTTTATTTTTTATCTGTGAATTGCGGATAGAAATAAAAGTACCATTAAAAAGATTGCAGTTTACACCCTTGGTTATTATGCCAGCAAAATTTTACATTCAGACAGAGTGGGCAACTGGTTTTCTTCACTAAAAGTAGGCAGAAGTCCTACACAAGTTGCGTATCTGGAAGAAAAGGAAATGGCTGGTCAATAATTATCGGCTATTTAAATATTTAGAAAAAATCCATCAGTATCAAAGTTGCGTATATCTTTGATATGCAGACCTAAGAAAAGGGAGTTGCAGTATTGCTCTCATTGTAAATAGTGTCCTGCAATTGGGAACTATAAAACGAAGAACTGATCGGGATTTTTCTCTCTTCTGCTCATACTGTTGAATGTCTCATTCAATTGGTAGTCTTTCAGATATTTTCTAGTTTTATTTCAACCTTTCAAAACTATCAGGAGTAAATATGCAAGCAGCAAACGTAACTCTGGGAATTCCCAACCTCAACACTATGAATACCCAGGATTATATTGAACTAGAACAGCAATATGGTGCTGATAATTATCATCCTTTAGATGTAGTCATTACTAAAGGGCAAGGAGTGTGGATATGGGATATAGAAGGTAAAAAATATCTAGATTTTCTTTCAGCTTATTCAGCATTAAATCAGGGTCATTGTCATCCCAAAATTCTTGCAGCCATGATTGAGCAAGCCGAGAAAGTTACACTAACTTCCAGGGCTTTTCGCAATGACCAATTGGGAAAATTTTATGAGAAGCTTTCTGAGATTTCTGGTTTACCTAAAGTGCTACCCATGAATTCGGGAGCAGAAGCTGTGGAAACGGCTATCAAAGCCATTCGTAAATGGGCTTATAAAGTAAAAGGTGTACCAGAAAATCAAGCAGAAATTATTGTTTGTAGTAATAATTTTTCTGGACGCACTATTAGTTTAATCAGTTTCTCTACAGAAGAACAATATCAAGATGGATTTGGGCCTTTAACTACTGGGTTTAAAGTTATCCCTTTTGGTGATGCTGAAGCATTAGAAAAAGCAATTACTCCTAATACTGCTGCATTCTTGGTAGAACCAATTCAGGGTGAGGGAGGTATTATTGTTCCTCCTCATGGGTTTTTAAAGCAAGCAGAACAAATCTGTCGCCATCATCATGTATTACTAGTTTTTGATGAAATTCAAACTGGGTTGGGAAGAACAGGTAAAATGTTTGCTCATCAATATGAGAATGTTAAGCCTGATGGCATAACTGTAGGAAAAGCTTTATCTGGTGGATTTTATCCCATTTCTGCGTTTATTTCTACTGACGAAGTGATGGCTGTATTTCAACCAGGAGATCATGGTAGTACCTTTGGTGGAAATCCTTTAGCTGCGGCTATTGGAATTGCAGCACTTGATGTTCTTATAGAAGAAAATTTGCCAGATAGAGCCTTACAACTGGGAGAATATTTTTTAGATAAATTACAATCAATTGAGAGTCCATATATCAAGGAAGTGCGTGGCAAAGGCTTATTAATTGGGATGGAATTGCATCCCGAAGCTGGTGGTGCTAGACGGTTTTGTAAAGCCTTAGCTAAAGAGGGGTTATTAGCTAAAGAAACTAGAGATAATGTCATTCGCTTTGCTCCACCCTTGGTTATTTCCCAAGATGAAATAGATTGGGCGTTGGAGAAAATTGAGCGAGTTTTGACAACGACTTGTTAGTTTGGCGTAAATTGAGTATGATGGGTGACTTGTAGTGTTTGAGAAGTCATTAGTAGCAAAATTGAACAATCGTTTCATCCAACTCATGAGTATCTGGGAATTGCACGTCAAGTTAAATAAAAGACGGCAATCTGATCCTGGTTTGTCCTGGTACGACCACTGCGAAGCGCCTAGTACATTGGCAAGACTTGCCTTGTAGTCGCTGTGCAGACCGTATGACTTTTATTTTCAATAAAAAGGACAATCTACCATGAATCGTGAAGAACTTTTGCAACAGACTGTGCAACCAATTGACATCAAAGCTTTCGATGTTGTTGGCTTAGTGGAAGCTATGAGTAAGACAGCTTTCCAAGGTCGAAATTTGGGAAGGGCAGCAAAAATTTATGACGCAATGCTGCAAGATAAAGAATGTACGATTATTCTGTGTTTAGCTGGGTCTTTGTTTAGTGCTGGACTCAAGGGAATAGTCCACGATTTAATTACTCACAATATGGTAGATGCGATCGTGTCTACTGGCGCTAACATTGTTGACCAAGATTTCTTTGAAGCGTTAGGTTATCGTCATTATGTTGGCGACCCCTTTGCTGATGATGAGGTGTTAAGACAGGAACGGATAGACCGCATATATGACACCTATATTGATGAAGATCAACTGCGGGTGTGTGACATGACGATCGCAGAAATCGCCGAGAATTTAGAGAAGCGTCCCTATTCTTCACGGGAATTTATTGAGCAGATGGCGGTTTATTTAGAACGCCGGGGTAACTATGGTCAATCTGTAGTGCAAGCCGCTTATCAACACCAAGTCCCGATTTTTGTCCCCGCTTTTAGTGACTGTTCTGCTGGCTTTGGCTTAGTGCATCACCAATGGAATTCTCCAGAATCTCATTTAACCATTGACTCAGTACGAGACTTCCGGGAGTTGACGCAGTGCAAACTGGCTTCCAACTACACTGGATTGGTGATGATTGGTGGTGGTGTACCAAAAAACTTCGCCCAGGATACGGTGGTAGCTGCGGAAATGCTGGGATTTGAGACGAGTATGCACAAGTATACAATTCAAGTTACCGTCGCCGATGAGCGGGATGGTGCTTTATCTGGTTCTACCCTTAAAGAGGCTCATTCTTGGGGGAAGGTGGATAAAGCTACTGAACAGATGGTATTTTCTGAGGCGACTGTGGCGTTCCCGTTAATCGCGGGGTATGCGTATCATAAGGGGAACTGGCGCGATCGCCAACCGCATTGTTTAGCTGAGTTATTCACTAAACCTCAACCCAAGGTAGTGACTGTGTAGAAATTTTCAGGGGGATAAATTTACTCCCCTGTCACAGACAAACAATAATCTCAAAATATTACCTATAGCGTGCTTTACTCTCCTTCATTTTGCTGCCAAGATGAAGGAGAGTATTTATCTCTTGTGTTAGATCTGGAGTTTAGACTAAGCTATGCAAAACGACCCAGCAGGGCTGAGTTAATCAGA